>UNSJ01000005.1 GCA_900548405.1 Candidatus Gastranaerophilales bacterium
ATGGCGCTTGCGGGTGCTGTTGGAGGATGTCAGGCTGAATGCGGCGTTGCATCACCTATGGCTTCAGCGGCCTTAACACAAATGCGCGGGGGAAATGTCAAACAAATTATTAATGCTGTTACACTTGCTTTAAAAAATATTATGGGATTAACTTGTGATCCTGTTTGCGGATTGGTTGAAATCCCATGTGTAAAACGTAATCCTTTTCTTGCAATACACGCTGTAACCGCATCAGAACTTGCTATGGCTGATATTATATCTAAGATTCCTATTGATGAAGTTGTAGATGCAATGGAACAGACAGGTCAATTAATGTCGCCTTTATTAAAAGAAAGTTCACAGGGCGGTCTGGCAAAGACTAAAACGGCAGCAGCTCTTGAAAAAAATATCCTGAAATAGTTTAATTGTTAACTTATGTAACAAATCTGATTAAATAAGTCAATTTTGTGGAAAATATATCCTTAATATATATATAAGAAATAAGAGTATATTATTGAGGAGTATAAACTATGACAGGTCCTATTAAAGCAATCGGTTTCGGTGAAAAAACAATGGAAGGCTTCGGCAGTCTGCCTATTGATGCAAATAATAAAAAAGTTAAAAAGTTTGACGAAGAATTAACAGCAGGTTTATCGGGTGTTCCGATGAAAACAGCTTATCTTCCTGATATTGGAAATATCGGAGGTTTGCTGGGCGGCAAGGGGTCAGGACAAGCTGCAACTCAGGTTTAATGTCTTTGCAAATTGATTATATTTGATATAAACTAGTCTTCGAAAAGAGGACTAGTTTTTATGTTACTTACAGCTGATATAGGAAATACAAGCATAACTTTAGGAATTTTTGAAGAAGATGCTCTGGTTGAAGAATACAGGCTTGCTTCTGACAAGGATTTATCTCTTGAAGAATATGAAGTTCTTCTAAAGTCTTTATTTAAAGAATTTAAAGTTGACGGCTGTATCATTTCTTCTGTCGTAGAAGAATTAACAAATAAATTTAAAAGTGCAGTTGATAATGTTTTTAAATTTAAATCAGTTGTTTTATCAACAGAAATTAATACAGGTGTAGAAATATTATTGGACAATCCTGCCGAAGCGGGTGCTGACAGAATAGCAAATGCCGCAGGAGCTTATGTTTTGTATAACCACCCTGTTATAGTTGTTGATTTTGGTACAGCAACTACTTTTGACATAGTTAACGGGAAAGGGCAGTTCATTGGAGGAGTTATTGCTCCGGGTGTTACCTTGCAGCTTAAGGCTCTAAACAAATTTACTTCAAAACTTCCAAGAATTGATGTTACACTTTCTAATGCTGCAATCGGGCATAATACAACAGATGCAATTTTATCAGGAGTTTTAAGAGGTTCAGCAGCAATGATTGACGGACTTGTTGAACAATGCGAAAAAGAACTCGGACAGCGTGCTGTTTTGGTTGCTACCGGAGGTTATTCAGGATTAATTGCTAATTATTTGAAGCGGCCTTTTGATTTTATTAATCCTACTTTGACGCTTGAAGGTTTGAGATATTTATATCAAATAAATAAATTAAATATTGTAAGTAAATTGCAGAAAGTTGCCCATTAAGTTTTCATTCCAAACCTGAACATCATCAGGAACCGATAATACAGCAGGTGTAAAGTTCCATATATATTTAATGTTTGCCTTAACCAAAAAGTCGGCAGTTGTCTGTGCAAATTGTCGCGGCACTGTCAATATTGCGATATCAGCATCTTCTTTTAAAGCAATTTGAGGTAATTTTGTCATTTCTTGTATTTTTAGACCGTTTACAATTTTTCCGATTTTATTTGGATCATTATCAAATAATGCAAGAATATTCAGCCCGTAATCCGTAAAGTTGTCGTATTTTGCAATAGCGGAACCTAAGTTTCCTGCACCGATAATAAAGGCTTTTTTTGTTTTTTTAAATCCCAAGGTTTTTTCAATAGAAATTTTTAATTCTTTTACTATATATCCTACCCTGCATTTGCCTGAATTATTTAATAAATTAATATCTTTTCTTACCTGTGAATCATCGATATTCAATAACTGAGCAATTTGTTTGCTTGAGATGAATTCAATTTTATCATTAATATAATCCGATAAAATACAATGATATAAGGTTAATCTGTTAATAACTTTATCTGAAATTTTCTTATCCATAAGAATATTGTAACAAAAAAGTCCAATTGTTCCAAATAGAGATCTTTTAAAAGACTTTCCGCATGTGTGTTGTGGTTGGGGGGGGGGGAGGAGCAGGCTTCGCCTGCCAAAAACAGTTGCAAAGATATTCCGCATTAATGAAAGCTTTTTCCACATGGAAAAGCGAACTTTGTTCGCCCAAAAAAAATGACGGCCTATATATCTGATACCGTCATGCTTATGAATTATATATGTATTGTTGCGATAGTTTCAGCTCTTTCAACTCTTGCTCTCTCTTATATTATTAATATACCCGTTAACTAATTCTATTTAACTATATGTAAAGAAATATTTCTAATTCTTTAGAATTAGTTTATGCTTTTTCTCATTCTCAGGGGGTAATTAGATGTAATGTGAAGATTAGTTGTTTTTGCGAGCTTCTTCTTCCCTTACAAACTGTACCAAACCCTCTAAGTGTTTATCTTCGATAGCGCTTATAAGGTCAGTTACATTTTTGATTTTCTTTAATGCAAAACCTGTTTCTGCAAGCAAAACACAGTCGTTGCACAGTCTGTAACCTTCATATTCAATAGAGCCTGCAAGACATTTATTTTCTCCGCAGCAGTCACAGTCAAAGAATTCGTCAACGATATCGGGGTTGTCTTCTATGTCATCCAGCCTCATTTGTTCGACGACTTGTGCCATTTCTTCTGCAATTTCTTTCTCTGTCTTCATTTTATTAAGTCCCTCATTTTGTTTACAGCTTCGCCAAGTCCTGTAAATACTGCACGTGAAATTATACTATGTCCTATATTTAATTCATATAGCCCGTCTATCTCATGCATTCTATGTACGTTTTCATAATTGAGCCCGTGACCTGCATTTACTTTTAAACCTAAGCTTTGCGCTAACTCTGCTGATTTTTTAAGCTTTTGGAATTCTTCTTCTTCCTCCTGATATCCGAATGATTCTGAATATGTGCCGGTATGCATTTCAATAAACTGTGCACCTGTTTTAGCTGATGCTCTCACCTGTTCTTCATCAGGATCAATAAACAAGCTTACAGTTATACCTGCATCAAGAAGCGGTTTGATAAACTCTGTTACTTTTTCAAGCTGCCCTGCAACATCCAATCCGCCTTCAGTTGTGACTTCCTGACGTTTTTCCGGTACAAGACATATTGAATGAGGTTTAATTTCAAGTGCTATTTGCTGAATATCATCAGCCATAGCCATTTCAAGATTTAATCTTGTTTTAAGAGTATTGGTAAGAGTATAAACATCTTCATCTTTTATATGTCTTCTGTCTTCACGAAGGTGTGTTGTAATGGAAGAAGCTCCGTTTTCTTCTGCAATTTCTGCCCCTTTAATCACGCTTGGCTCAATCCCGCCTCTGGCATTTCTTAAAGTTGCTATGTGGTCTATATTTACGCCTAATAACATATTTACCTCTCTTTTTTCTATAATTTTTCTTTATTAATTTTTAACAAAGCCGTATATGATGGCAAAATTGTTGTTTTACCGTTTGTTGTCGCCAATTCAATTGCTTTTTTAATATTCGGTTCTACAAGAATTTTTTCTTGCGGTATACCTGCATACTTCAAACGTGTTGCCATATCATTCGCACGTATTCCTGATGTAATCACAAGTTTTTCCGCCTCTTTCAGCTGTTCAAAGTCGCTGTCCCAGAGCCAGGAAATATCCCGTCCGTCTGCATAATTATCATTAATAGCAATTACAATATTTGATTTTAAATCAACTGTTTTTAAAACCTCGCTTGCTCCTGTGGGGTTTTTAATCAGCTGAATTACAGCAGGATTACCGTTAATAATTCGTTTTTCCGTTCTTCCAAATATTGCTTTGTAATCATCAAGTGCCTTTTGAATTTCTTCCTGATTTAATCCGTTTTCAAAAGCAAATGCGATTGCAGCCAGTGCGTTATAAGCATTATATAAACCTGCAAGATTTACTCTGAATTCATAAGCATCCCCTCGATTTTGAACAGTAATTACAGAGTAATCATTAAATACTTTAACATCTGCTGGATAGTCGCATTTATGGCGTTTGTAACCGCATTTTGAGCAGAAATAATGTCCCTGTTGTGCAAAAAATTGTTTTGAATACTGCAAAGGGTTTCCGCATAAACAGTTAAATACTTCAGACGGAGCATTTGATTTATGCTCATATGTACAGTCATATTCTACGTTTTCAAATCCGTAATACACTGCATATTTGGTTCTGTCAAAAGTAGCAACAATCGGGTCATCAGCATTCAAAATAAGTTTTAAATCAGGATTTTTGTTTATAGCATTTTTGATAAATTCTGCGGTAGTGTTTAATTCACCGTATCTGTCAAGCTGATCGCGAAAAAGATTGGTTACCACAAGATAATCTGATTTCATATAGTCATATAATTTAGTAAGGTATGCTTCATCAGATTCAATTACTGCGTAATCATATCTTTTAAAAGGTTCGACAGAAAGCGCAAACACATTTGCCACACCTGTAAGCATATTTGCCCCTTTAAGGTTGTGGATAACCTTTTGATTTGCCTTTTCAAGTATATGTGCTACAAGACCCGATGTGGTTGATTTGCCGTTAGTGCCCGTAACAGTTACGATTTTTTTTCTTACGTATTTTGAACAGTGTGCCAGAAAATCAGGACAGATTTTTAAGGTAAGCATACCTACAAATGAAGTTCCTGATGACTTATTTAACAGTCTTATCCCCATATATGCACACCTTGCAATGATTAAAGCCAGGTAAAATTCTAAAATTTTTATCATAAATAGTCCTTTAGACGTATTCTATTTTTCTTGATATTATACTATCCTTAATTAATATAATACAAAAGTAAGAATAATAAAAATGTATTTATTTATCGCAATAATTTTTATAGCTGAGTTAATCATAGCTTTAACATTGATAATTTTCACGGTAAAAGCTGACAGAAAAGTGTGTGCTCTAAATAAAAAAGTTGTTGAATGCAAACCGGTAATTCATAATTGTCTTTTAAGTGCTAAAGATATTGTGAAAAACCTTCAAAAAACATTCGATAACTGTATTTGTATAGTTAAACGCAAACGGCAACAGCTGACAATGAAAGTAATCATTGCTGTGGTTATGTATGCTTCTTTATTTTTCTTTAAAGGAAAGTATAAAAAGGCAGGCACATTTTTTCAGCTTGCGGTCTTAATCAAAGACTACTGGGATAGTTTACCTGCTTGACTTGTAAACTTAAAAAAAATATGTTATAATCAATTTCGAAAGACGAGGTTATGTTATGAGTAAGAATAAATCTTTTATGTTTGGTATGGGCTTGCTTGCAGGTGTTGTAGGCGGTATTGTAGCAGGCGTTTTATTGGCTCCGAAACCTGGAGAAGAATCAAGACGTGAACTTAAAGAAGCAGCTTGTGAATTATATGAAAAAAATTCACCTGCAATAAAAGAAGCAAAAAAACAGGCTCTTGAAAATATTGACTTGATGAAATATAAGCTTGAAAGACAATTGAGAAAATTCAACAATATGATAAAATCTAAAAAGCTTTTGAAGGCTAAGGAACTTGAAGAAATGGATGATGAATACAATCCTAATCTCTAGACATTGTATTTTTCAAGTAATGTAAGGAAATAAATAAAATGGAAATGTCACAATTAGCACTAAATCAAGGTTTAACTTTCTTAGCGTGGTCCACAGGTATTGTTGTCCTTGTTGTAGCGGGATTTTTGGTAAAATTGTTAATCGATTTATCAACTCTTGCAAAGAATGTAAATGAAACATCAATTCTGTTGAATACAGAACTTAAACCGACACTTAAAGAATTAAACGAAACACTGGCTTCAATTAACGCTATTGTTAAAAACACCGATCAGGGTGTTGATAACTTTAAAAGCGCAGTTGAAAAAACTTTTGGCAAAACAAAACTTATTTCTGAATCTATTATCGGTGGGATAATTAAAGGATTTTCAACAGTATATGGTATGTTTGCCAAAAAAAGATAGCCGTTTCCGGTAATTAATAGTTAAACCGAAAACGTTAAAATGTTAACGAAAAACAGTAAAGGAGTAATTATGTCAGCAACTAAATTTTTAGCAGGTTTTATAGTAGGCGGTGCAATAGGTGCAATCGCGGGTGTACTTCTGGCTCCAAAATCAGGTGAAGAAACTCGTGCAATGATTGCAGATACAGCAAAAGATACTTTGAAACGTGCAGATGAAACAGTAAAAGAAATTCAATCAAAAGCAGATGATGTTGTTTCTGATATGCAAAAAAAAGGCGATGAAATTAAAGAAAAACTTCAAAACCTTATTAATCAGCAAAAAGAAACTAAACAAGAAGCTTAAGTTTAAAAAAGCCCGAGAATATCGGGCTTTTTATTTATTTATTTTTTAAAGCATCTTCAAGAGCTTTTTCTAAAACCGTAATTTTGTTTTCAAGCACCTGAATTTTTGATTCGCTTGAGGAATTTGTAATAGAACCTTTTTCAAGTTCGCGTTTGTATGCGTTGTATTTTGTCTTCAATGACTGATAAAGCGGTCCGAAAAATGTTATTGCCGCTACTTCTCCGAGTATGAATATTATAAGTGTATATAGAGCCATATTTAAAGTTATAGTATGAGGTGTAAGCCTTAAAAGCTCTGCAATTTTGCTGCTGAGAATTGTAATTCCCGCCGTATCCTGATAGTTCATCAGGATTAAGATACATATAATTAATGTAGATATTATGGAGATAATTTGCATTTTTACCTTCTTTCCATATTTTGAGTTAAGTATTTAAGAACCTTATTAACTTTTTCGTCAGGCTCTATTTGTAACTCTATTATTTCATTTCCAAACGGTTTTGTAAACCTCAAGAAGTAGGATTGTAAAACCTGTTCTTCGGTTTTTACTTTTCCCTGTCCTGCACCATAAAGAGTATCGTTGTATATAGGGAATTTTTGGTAACTCAGATGCACTCTTATTTGGTGAGTTCTTCCTGTAATAAGAGTTAAGTCAAGGTAAGTAAAATCTTTAAATCGTTCAATGACTTTAACAAGTGTTTTACTTTCCTTACCGTCTTCTCTGACTGCCATTTTGTGAGGCTGGTTTGGATTTCTGCCGATAGGCAGGTTAATTTCATCTTCATTATTCGGGTAATTACCTTTTACAATTGCTCGATATTTTTTTATAATTGTATGATTTTTAATTTGTTCTGCCAAAAATTCGTGAGCCATATTATTTTTAGCAATCATCAAAAGTCCTGAAGTGTTACGGTCAAGGCGATGTAAAATGCCGCGTCTGAATTCGCCGTTTATATCGGACAAATTATTACCATACTTATACAGAAGTGCATTAACAAGGGTGTTTTCCCGTTCGGTTGTTGTAGGGTGGGTAAGCATTCCTGAAGGCTTGTTTACAACGAGCATATTTTCGTCTTCATACAATATTTCAAGCGCAATGTTTTGCGGTTTTACGGTTATGTCTTCCTGCTGCGGTAATTCAAAGCTGATTTTATCAGTCTCTTTCAGCAGGTATGACGGTTTTTTGTTACTGTCATTAACAGTTACATTTCCGTTTTTAATAAAGTTTTGTATTTTGGAACGTGAATAATCCGGAGTTATTTCCGATAAATAACTGTCTAACCTTTTATTTTCATCGTTTTCGTCAATATAAATAATCATTTGGTTTTCTTTATTAATATCATAATTATCAAGGCAATTACGCCTATATTGATAAATATATCAGAAATATTAAACACAGGAAAATTAACGAAATTAAGCTGAAAATAATCTCTTACGAAACCGTAGATAATTCTTTCGTGCAAATTTCCTGCTATACCTGCAGATAAAAGTGATATAAAAAATATTGTTTTTAAAGAGATTGATTTTATGTTTTTGATAACATGCATTGCAAGCAGAAAAAGAGCTATAACCGATAATATAATAAGAAGTTCTCTTGAATCCTGAAGAATGCTGAAAGCAGCTCCGGTATTTTTTATGTAATTCAAACTAAACACCGGATTTGAAAGCCTATAACCGTGTGTAAGCATTGACACAAGTTCATTGGATAAATAAATATCGACAAAAATGAAAAATGCATAGCATACTGCGAAATATATAAATTTACTTGCCTTTTCCATCTTTGTTTCCTTCTGAATTAGTATTGTCATCATCAAATTTTATATATTTGTTTTCGGGAATAACATTGACTCTTGTCATAATGAAAGCCAAACCGCCCATATAAACTTTTACCTGATTTTCATTGTAAGGTTCTGCTCTTGTAATTCCGACAGAAGCAACAGTATATTCGTTTACATTATTCTTATTGGATAAAAATACCCTTTCAAGAATGTTATCATCAGGCATTTTTCTAAAAGCATCGTCAGATTTTGTTTGCGGATAAATTATATTTTCTTTGCTTATGGAAGCTATTACAACAGAATCGTCTGGTGCATCAACTTTTAAGGAGGTTGTGTAATATTTATTCGGTCCTATTTGTTTGGGACTGTTCAATTCCATGTTGATATATCTTGCATCGCCGTATTTTAGTGCTGATGTTTCTTCTACAATTTTTTCTGATGAAATAAGCCATTTACTTCCTGTTTTTTCAAGAAAATAAACGCATTTTGCTGTGGAATAAAGCTCACCTATTACCTGAATATCTCCTACTGTGTCTGTTGCCGTAGCAACAGCCGTTTCATGCACAAAAACGGTTGCATAATTATTGTTAAACTCAATATTTTTGATTTCAGTATTGTAAGTGATATCAGGATAAGTTTTCCAGGTTTCATCAATAAGCTTGAAATAAATATCTTTGTTAAATCCGTCGGAGTTAATAAAATCATTTGAATAAAGAGTTGCAAGACCTTTTAAGTCATACTTATTTGTGTAAACTGTTTGGCTGTCAATAACTTTTTTTACTGCATCATAGTTTGATTTGTACTCTCTGTTTTGTTCGGCTTTTAATTTATAAGTGCTAAACATTCCTGCTTGAGATTGAAGCGGTGAATTTATGCTGATTAATAAAGCTAACAATATTAAAACGGATATCTTTTTCATAATTTTATTATACATAAAAACTTTTTTTTGTGCTAATATTTTTTGTATAAAATAGCTAAGGAGAAATATATAATATGAAAGATGCATATTTTCCGCAGGAAATAGAAAAAAAATGGCAAAAGATTTGGGAAGATACAGGTGCTTTTAAAACTCCTGATGACAGTGATAAGCCGAAATATTATGCACTGTCAATGTTTCCTTACCCCTCAGGAAAGCTTCATATGGGACATGTGAGAAATTATACTATCACTGATGTAATTGCGCGTTTCAAAAAGATGAACGGCTATAATGTTCTTCATCCTATGGGCTGGGACAGTTTCGGACTTCCTGCCGAAAATGCCGCCATGAAACACGGTGTTGACCCTGAAAAATGGACTGTTGAAAATATTGCTTATATGACAAAACAATTGAAAATGTTAGGTTTGTCTTATGATTGGGACAGAGAAGTTACAACCTGCAAACCTGATTATTATAAATGGACTCAATGGTTATTCTTACAGCTTTATAAAAAAGGTTTGGCTTATAAAAAAGAAGCTGCCGTTAACTGGTGTGAAGAATGCGGAACAGTTCTTGCTAATGAACAGGTAATCGACGGCAAATGCTGGAGATGCGACCATGTTGTTGAGAAAAAATACTTATCTCAATGGTTCTTAAAAATTACTGATTACGCTGAAGTTTTACTTGAAGATTTAGACAAGCTTCCGGGCTGGGGAGATAATGTTAAAACAATGCAGGCAAACTGGATTGGAAAATCTCAAGGTGCAATTTTCAGATTTAAAGTTGTGGAAAAAGACCTTGAAGTTCCTGTTTATACAACAAGACCTGATACTGTCCACGGTATAACATACCTTGTTGTAGCGCCTGAATACAAAGATATTGAAGCTCTTACAACTCCGGAAAATAAAGAAGCTGTTGAAGCTTACAGAGCAAATGCACGTAAAATGACTGAAATCGAAAGGCTTTCTACTGACCGCGTAAAAACAGGTGTTCCTCTCGGAACTCACTGTATAAATCCGTTTACAGGTGAAAAATTCCCTCTATGGACAGCAGATTATGCGCTGGTTGAATACGGTACAGGTGCTGTAATGGCAGTTCCTGCACATGATACACGCGACTTTGATTTTGCGAAAAAATATAATATGCCGATTAAAGTTGTTATTCAAAATCCTGAAAATCCGTCAGACTGCAAAGACGAAGCATATACTGAAGAAGGAATTCTTATAAATTCAGGTGAATTTAACGGAATGAAAAATACCGAAGCTAAAAAAACAATTACTGAAAAAGCTGTAAGAGAAGGTTTTGGTGAATTTAAAACTCAGTACAGACTCCGCGACTGGTTAGTTTCTCGTCAAAGATACTGGGGTGCTCCTATCCCTGTTGTTTATTGCGAAAAATGCGGTATTCAAACAGTTCCGGAAGTTCAGCTTCCTGTATTGCTGCCGAAAGATGTTGATTTCAGTGTAACAGGAAAATCGCCTATTACAACTTCTAAGACCTTTACAGAAACAACCTGCCCTTGCTGCGGCGGTCCTGCAAGACGTGAAACAGATACTATGGATACATTTGTTTGCTCAAGCTGGTATTATTTGCGATATTCTGATGCGAAAAATGATAAAATGCCGTTTGCCAAAGACAAAGTTAATCATTGGCTTCCTGTTAACCAATATGTCGGCGGTATTGAGCACGCTATTTTACACTTGTTATATTCAAGATTTTTTACAAAAGCTCTTAGAGATATGGGACTTCTTGATTTTGACGAACCGTTTGAAAACCTCTTAACTCAAGGTATGGTTCTAAAAGATGGTTCAAAAATGTCAAAATCTAAAGGAAATACCGTAGATCCTGACGAAATATTTGAAAATTACGGGGCAGATACAGCAAGATTATTTATCCTTTCTGATTCACCTCCGGCTCGTGACTTTGATTGGTCAGATGCAGGTGTTGAAGGATGTTACAAGTTCTTGAACAGAGTTTGGAGATTAATATCTTCAAGCGCTGATGATATTTCTTTGAACTATCCTGAATTATCTGTCGGTTCTTTAAAGAAAAAAGAAAATGACGATTTGCTTCGCGTAGTTCATATGGCAATCAAAGGAATTACAAACGATATTTCTAATGATTTCCAATTTAATACTGTTATTTCAAAATACAGAGAACTTGTTAATGCAATCTATGATTGGAAAGCTAAAAAATCCGAACTTGATGAAGAAGATAAAAGTATTTTGAGTTTTGCAATAGTTGCATTAATCAAATTAATGTCCCCTGTTGCGGTTCACCTGACAGAAGAAGCTTGGAATGATTTAGGCGGTGAAGGTTCCGTGCATGAACAAAAATGGTGTGAATGGAACGAGGATTTAGCTAAAGCAAGTTCAATTACTCTTGTTGTTCAAATAAACGGCAAGGTGAAAGATAAGATTGATGCTGATGAATCATCTTCTCAAGAGGAACTCAAAGAATTGGCTCTAAACAGTCCGAAAGTTAAAGAACTCACAGAGGGCAAAACAATTGTAAAAACAATTGTAGTGCCAAAGAAACTGGTTAATATAGTAGTTAAATAACATAACAAAAACCGCCTGAATAAATCAGGCGGTTTTTTAAATGCTAAAAATTGTATACATAAGTTTATAACTGTAATCCTAATGCTTTTTTTGTATTATAATAAAGTTGTTGATATATACATAATTTAGGGATAGAGTTTTGACACAGAAATATTATTTTATCGCAATCGGCGGTGTGGGAATGAGCGGCTTGGCTAAGTATTTGTTGGAAAACGGATGCGAGGTATCAGGTTCTGATATTTGTGACAGTAAGTATATTGATAAATTAAAGGAATTAGGTGCAACTGTTCATATCGGACAGAAAGCGGAAAATGTTCCTGCTGATGCTATTGTTGTTGCAAGCACGGCAATCAGACAGGATAACCCTGAAATGCTTAGGGCTAAAGAATTAGGGCTTACTGTTTATCACCGTTCCGATATTCTTGCTGAAATTTCCAAATGGGGTAAATTTTTCTTGGGGTATTCCGGTACACACGGTAAAACTACAACCAGCGGACTTTGTTCTTATGTTTTAGAAAAAGCAGGTTTAAAACCATCTTATGTCGTAGGCGGAATAATTCCTGAAATCGGCTGTAATGCACACTCTCAGGATGGAAAGTTTTTTGCGGCAGAACTCGATGAAAGCGATGGTACTATCGTTAAATATTGTCCTAATATTTGTGTGGTTAATAATTTGGAAGCTGACCACCTTGATTTTTATAAAGACGGGCTTCAATCAATTTTGGAAACTTTCGAAAAATTTATTTCAAATATGCCTGAAAGTTCGGTTGTTCTTGTGAATAAAGATTGCGAAGCAGCAATGAAGCTTCACGGACATAAAACTATTACTTTTGGTTTGTCGGATGCGGATTATACAGCAAAAAATATTCAATTCTGTACTGAATTTACTACTTTTGATATTTACTACAAAGAAGAATTTTTAACTGATTTGAAAATAATTCTACGCGGCAAACACAATGTTTATAATGCTTTATCGGTACTGGCTAGTTTGCATCAGGCAGGTGTTGATGTAAATGCTGTTAAGCCTCATTTCTCAACTTTTTCAGGTATGGGAAGAAGATTTCAAAAAGTCGGAGAGTTTGGCGGCGTGACTGTTTATGATGATTATGCGCACCACCCGACAGAAATTAAAGCAACACTTTCTTCTGCTGAAGGGATGAGCAATAAAAATATTATAGCGGTATTCCAGCCTCACAGATTTACAAGGTTAAAAAACTTGTGGAATGAATTTTTAGATGCTTTTTCAGGTGTTGACAGAGTTGTTGTTACTGATGTTTATGCAGCTTCTGAAGACAAAATAGATGGTATTAATTCTGAAAATTTCGTAAAGGAATTATCAGAGAAAGTTAACTGTGAATACATTTCAGGAAGCATTGAAGAAGTTGCCGCAAAACTTTATCCTACATTAAAGGAAAACGATGTTGTAATCGGACTTGGTGCAGGAACTATTACAAATTTAGGCAAAGAGTTGTTACATCTGAACAAAGAGGTAACAGGCGTTGGACGTTGATTTTGAGATAAAAAATTTAACTTCTTTTAAGATAGGCGGAAAAATTGCAAGAATGTATTTTCCCGCATCTTTAGAAGAATTTATTGAAATTATAAAAAATGAACCTGATGCGTTGATTGTTGGAAATCTTTCTAACACGCTTGTATCATCTTTTGGTTATAACGGAGCCGTTATATCAACTTCAAAGATGAATGAAATCAGTATTAACAATACAACTGTTACTGCAGGTGCAGGTGTCAAAGGTCCAAAGCTTTCTCAAACAGCTGCAGAAAACTGTTTGAGCGGGTTGGAATTTATGATAGGTTTTCCCGGCTCTGTTGGAGGGGAAGTCTATATGAACGCTTCTGCTAACTGTCAGTCTGTTGCAGATGTTTTAAAATCCGTTAAGGTGTATTGTCCAGAAAAAGGCATTATAACAATTCCTAAATCTAATATGGGGTTTGCTTACAGAACTTCAATATGTCAAAATAAGCCTTACATTATCCTTGAGGCTGAATTTGAGCTTGTAAAAAAAGACAAAGAAGAAATAAATTCTCAAATGCAAAAAAACTTAGATTTTCGAAAAAAACATCAGCCGTCTTTAAAGCTGCCTAACTGTGGAAGTATATTTAAAAATCCTAATGGTAATTCTGCAGGAAGATTGCTTGATAGTATAGGTGCAAAGCAGTTAGCATTCGGCGGAGTAAGGGTTTGGGATAATCATGCAAACTTTATTGTAAATGACAGGGGCGGAAACTCATTAGATGTTCTTGAATTAATGTTTCAAATGTATACAAAAGTGAAAGAAAAGTATAATATAGAATTAGAACCTGAAATCAGATTTTTGGGCGGAAATAATGAAAAAGAGGTTGAAATATGCAGGAAATTAAAAATGTTATAGATAAAAATGCTAAAATTGCCGTTCTTGCAGGCGGTATGTCATCCGAACACGATGTTTCCATGCGTTCGGGTAAAGGATGTTTTGAAGCTCTGCAAAGATTGGGATTTAATAACGCAGAACTTGTTGTTGTTGATAAAGATATAGCAAATAAGCTTAAAGAAGGTCAATACGACTATGCATTCAATGCTTTGCACGGCAAATACGGTGAAGACGGATGCATTCAGGGGATATTGGAAATTCTTCAAATCCCTTATACTGGATGCGGGGTTATGTCAAGCTCATTATGCATGAATAAAGAATTTACCAAAAGAATTTTGTCTACAAATCCTGATATCGTAATGGCAAAGTCAGCCTTTGTGAGAAAAGGTGATGACCTTATGGAAAAAACAAAAGGTTTAACATATCCGCTTTTTGTAAAACCTGTCTGCGAAGGCTCAAGCTTTGGTATGACAAAAGTTGATAAGAAAGAGGATTTGCAATCAGCATACGAAACCGCAGTAAAATATAATGATGATGTGCTTATTGAAGAATTTATAGACGGTTTTTTTGTAACTGTCGGAGTGTTGGAAAAAGATGAAAAACCTTTTGCTACTGAAGTTTTAGAAATCAGACCTAAGAATGAATGGTATGACTTTGAAGCAAAATATACAAACGGTATGTCTGAATTTATATGTCCTGCACGTTTGTCGGATGAAGTTACAAAACGAGTAAAAGAAGCTGCTGTTATGGCTTTTGAAACAGCCGGATGCAGAAGTGTTTCAAGGATAGATTTTATGATGAAAGATAATGTACCTTATCTTTTAGAAATTAATACAAGTCCGGGTATGACAGCAGTAAGTGACTTGCCTGCACAAGCAGCCGCTATGGACATTGATTATGATAATCTGGTATTATTAATTTTAAACAGCGCAGGATTAAATAAATAATGGACGATGAATTAAATCTTATAAATAACGAACAAGTTGAAATTCAGGAAGAATATATTGAAGTTGTTGAACAGGTTGATTTGCAGCAGCCTGCAATTCCTGACGGAAAACATTTGGTTAAGAAAAAGCGCAGAGAACGTTTGATAAGAAAAGGTCGTATGAAACAGGAACGTTTTCGCGGGTTTATGAGATTTTTTATATCTTTATTTTTGTTATTGGGCTTAGGTTATGCATTAAGATGTCATGGCTGGTATATGGACAAAAATGCATTTAATTATGTAGGCGGAAGTTCGGTTGAAATTATTAATAACAAAATTGTACCTTCGCATAAGGTTCTTGCTCTTTTAAAAAGCAGCAATGTGCCTGATGCTCCGGTATATATGGCGCGAACAAATGAGATTAAAAAAGAATTAATGCAGCTTCCTCCTGTTGAAAATGTTTATATCAGAAGATATGCGTTTCCTGCCAGAATACAGATAATTATAAGAGAAAGAATTCCTGTAATTACCATTTCACCTGATGTTAAGGTTTCTCCTGTTGCATTTTTTACAACTGACGGAAAACTAATCGGACGTGAATATATGCCTTTAAGCAAGGACTATAAAACTATATTGGTGCTTTCTTACGGAAACAAAGGCGATGATTACCATAAATGGGATTTGCAGAAAATTCAACAAATTCAAAAAATTGTAAAATATATTGAAACTTATTCTAAAGAGCCTGTTGAATATGTTGATTTCAGAAATCCTAATGATGTTTTTGTTAAAGTAAAAACGGTTAATATAAGATTAGGAAAACTTGATGATACGGTTTATAAACGTATTGAAAGAATTCCTTCAATTTTGCCTCAGGTTAAACTTGTTGATTCAAAAGTAAAATATCTTGATTTAAGCTGGGAAAAAGTTAATTATTTAAAATTGCAATAACTTCCCCGTTTAGCCGTCATCAGAAACTTTCTACGGCGCAGTGACAAATGGGAAATAAAAAAAGAAAAGGGTAAAAAATGAAAACGGTAGTAGCACAAATAAGACTTAAAACAGCAGATTTTGAATTTAATTATAAAAATATTATTGATAACGTTAAATCTAATTGCGATTTGATTATTTTTCCGCAGGCAGATATTGAAGAAACAGGCGGAAAAGATTTAGTTTTGGATGAGAAATGCCGTGAATGCCAGAATGAGTTTTATAAAAAAATAGCTGAAAAGAATTTTCCTGTCAGTATTTTAATTGGTGATATTTTAATAAGAAACGGTGAAATTGAAGTTTCCGAAAACGGATTTTTTGATATATGCGATAAAAAAGTATATGTATCAGATACATTTCTTGATGATGTTGAATGCGATTTATACGTACTTGCAAAAAACAGATATTTTGCTATGAACACATACAAAGATTTTGTTGACAGTATTGAAGTCAACTCTGATTTTGTGTTTGTAAGTGCAATTGGAATTGCTGATGCAAATGTTTATGCAGGCGGAAGTTTTTCAAAAAATGCAGAAAATGAACTTGTTCTTCAAATGCCTTTGTGCAAAGAAGATATAGATACCGTAGACTTTTCAAGAGTTGTTGAATTCACAGACGAGCCGATGGAAGCTCAGGTACTTGCAGTTACGACTTTTGCTTTAAAAGAATACTGTGAAAATACAGGATTTAAAAAAGTCGTTTTAGGTTTGTCAGGCGGAATTGACAGCGCGCTTACAGCTGCTCTTGCGGTTAAAGCAATCGGTGCAGAAAATGTTTTGGGTATTCTAATGCCAAGTATGTATTCTTCAGAAGGCAGTGTTACCGATAGTTTGAAACTTGCCGAAAACTTAGGCATGAAAACTATAACAGAACCTATTACACCTATGTTTGATAAGTTTATGGCAGAACGTTCAAGAGAACATGATTTGGCAGAGGAAAATCTTCAAGCACGTTTAAGAGCTTTAATTTTAATGTTCTATTCTAACAGAGATAACCGTTTGCTGCTTTCTACCGGTAACAAATCCGAAAGTGCAATGGGTTTTGGAACTTTATACGGTGATTTGGCAGGAGGCTATAATTTAATTTGCGACTTAACTAAAACAAATGTTTATAGGCTTTCAAACTACATTAATAAAAATAAAGAAATAATCCCTCAGGAGATTATTGATAAAGCTCCTTCAGCAGAGCTTCATCCGGGACAAAGAGATCAGGACAGACTGCCTGAATATGAAGTTTTGGATGATATTATTGAAATGTATGCTGAAGGAAACAAGTCTTTCGATGATATGTATGCTAAATATGATAAATCACTTGTTGATGAAGTTATTAAAAAGATATACAGAATGCAGTATAAACGTCATCAATGCTGTTTAGGCGTAAGGCTTACCGAACGCTCATTTTGCAGCGGATTAAATATGCCGATTGTACAAAAGTTTTATTAGAAAAAAAGCCTCAAAATGAGGCTTTTTTATTTTGGTAAATTTTTAAAATAATCAGGGTCGGATAAAGCCTTATAAGTGCATCCTATGCCGTTTAAGGTGTTGTTTGAAGTTTTAGAGCAGTATAATGCATCATCTGCGAATTTTGTTCCCTCTGCTCCCATTGGAAGCACTTTTCCTTTTTCTGTAAGGTCAAACGTAAACAAATCATGTCCCCAAGCATTTGGCGGCTTTAGATACCCGTTAACATCTACTGTTATGAAAACTTGTTTAAATTTGGGGTCGCTGTTTTCAAACATTAATAGCGCTCCATCAGTAAGAAGAAGTTGTCCGTCATCAAGGTATGCGTAAGCTATATTGTTGGATTTTGTATATATTTTGTAAGTGTTTTTTGCATCAGGTATATAAGCAGTGTTTTTAACACAAGCAGCTAAATCTGTTGTTCCTCTGCCGCAATCTTTTAATACATTTAAGTAAGGCTTAATCTTTTCTTTTAATTCACCTGACTGCAGATTTAGAGGTGTAGGCTCAATTCCGTCTTCATAAGAAATCATTAAAACTGCCTGCTGAATTATTGATGCATTCTTTTTTAAAGCTGTTTCAAGTTCTTTAGCCCTTTTATCAGCAACCAAAGACGGCATAGTTAATGCAGCAACTACGCCTATAATTCCAAGTGTTATTAAAACCTCTGCCAAAGTAAACGCAGATTTGCTCAAACTGTTTGACTTAGCTGTAAGCACCGTATTAGATTTCATTTTAATCCTCCATAACATCATAATAGCATATTTTACGTATTGATAGTACGTATAATTTACAAAAATTTACGTATAAACTGTACGTATGAATTCGGAATTTTACAAGTTATTAGGGCATAAAATTAAACAAAGGCGCAAAGAAATAGGGCTAACTCAACAACAGTTAGCAGATAAAATGAATATAAGTTTAAATTTTATGGGTAAAATTGAAGTTGCGTTTTCAAAGCCTTCGCTTGACACATTAATTGAATTATCGAAGGCACTGAATACAACTGTTTCTGATTTAACTAAATTTGATTAAGGAAGTTTTTTAAAGTAATCTGCATTTTCCAGGGCCTTATATGCGCAAGTCAAACCGCTTCTCATATCAGGTTTTGAAGTGTTGCAATATTTCTCGTCAGTAAACCATGTTCCCTCTGCTCCCATAGGTGCGAGCTTTCCGTTATTCATCAATTGAAAGACAAAAACATCATATCCTAATCGGTTCGGACCTTTTTTAGGTCCGTTTACGTCAAAACTTGCAAGAAATGGTTCGTCAGTTGCATCATTCAGCATAAATAATGCACCGTCAGTTGTAATAAATTGACCGTCATCAATGTAAGTCTGATACATATCATATTTATTGGTTAAATCTTTGTAAATGCTTTTGCCGTTAATTTTGGAACAATCTTCAAATTTGCAATCTGAAAGGACATTAAAATAAGTAATAAATTCGCTTTTAAATTTTCTTGTTCCTCTAGAATTATCTCTTACATAAACTTCGCCTTTATCGAGATTTAGGCGTGTAAATGCATTTTGCAAAACAGAATATTGCTTCTTAAACCCTGTTTCGAGTTCTTTGCGTTCTTTACCTTTAATAATAACAGGCATTGTTAAAGCCGCAACTACTCCTATTATGCCAAGTGTAATCAAAACCTCTGCCAATGTAAATCCGTCAAGCAATTCTCTTTTGTTATAAACCATAGTCTTTCTATTGTAACACGTTAAATTGGCTTTGTAAAGTCTTTCCTTTAAAAACCAAGCCCTATAAGCATTCGCGGGGGGGGGGGGCTTTTCCCAGCTTCTCTTCTTAACATAAATTGCCTCCTTCTTTTTTTTTAATTATGAACAGTTTTTTATAATGTGTCAAGTTTTGATATATAAAATAATTGCATTTCTTTGAAAAAGTTGTTATAATAAACAATATATCTAGAGGAATTAATGAAACTAACAGTATTGGTTGATAATAATACAAGTAATGACCGTTATTTGCTGGGGGAACCTGCATTTTCAGTATTGCTTGAAAATGATTATCAAAAAACGCTTTTTGATTGCGGTTTCAGTGATGCTTTTATTAAAAATGCATATAAGCTTGGACTTGATTTAAGTGATGTTACCGAGATTATTCTTTCTCATGGTCATAATGACCATACAGGAGGACTTTTAAGGCTTGAAGACCTATATAGAAAAATGCTTAAAGCCGGCATAAGCTTAAATTTAAAAACTATTATTGCTCATCCTGAAGTTTTTGATGTAAATCTTGATGAGAATAATGTTAATATCGGCTATCCAGGAAAACCTGAAACATTATGCGATATATTTGAACTTGAATATACTTCTAATCCGAGAGAGATTACTCCTAAATTAATTTATCTTGGTGAAATAGATAAGAAATATAATACCGATTACAGGTATAACGATGATTCTGCTTTGGTTTATAAAGCGCAGGAAGGTCTTGTTGTTATTACAGGCTGTTCTCATTCAGGTATAAGAAATATTATAGAACATGCAAAGATGGTGACTAAAGATGACCGTATTCACGCACTAATAGGCGGCTTGCATCTTTATAACAAAACCGAATACAAAATCAGAGAGATTGGAATTTATTTAAGAGATTTGAACATAAAACATTTTTATCCTTGTCATTGCTGTAATCTTAACTCGAAAATAATTTTGTCTGAGTATTTAAAAGTTAATGATGTTTATTCCGGTCTGGAGCTTACTTTTAATTAACATTTTTAACAATGTGCTTGCAAATCAATATTTTGCATAATATAATTGTTATGCGAAAGTTTTATGGCTTTGGTATGCCAAAAGCTTTTTTGAAGGACACTTAACCGTGCAATGCACAGAAAGAGGACAAAATGCCAAAAATGAAGACACACAAATCTGCTGCAAAACGCTATAAAGTTACTGCAACAGGTAAAATCGTTAGAAGACAAGCAGGCATAGGCCACTTACTTCAACACAAATCTGCTTCTAGAAAACGCAGAATTTTCAAAACAATATCAATTTCTGATTCACATTTCAAATTGATATCTAAAGAGTTACCGTACAAGAAATATTCTAGATAGGAGGCAGAATAATGAGAGTAAAACGTGGTAATGTATTACGCAAAAGACATAAAAAAATATTAAAATTAGCTAAAGGCTATATCGGTGCAAGAAGTAGAATTTTTAAAGTAGCTAACACAGCAGTTATGAAAGCTTTAAAATATGCTTACAGAGACAGACGTACTACAAAACGTAATATGAGACGTCTTTGGATTGTTAGAATTAACGCAGCTGTTAGAGAACGCGGAATGAGCTATTCAAGATTCGTTAACGCATGCAAAAAAGCTAACATCATAGTAAACAGAAAAATGCTTGCTGACCTGGCAGTTAAAGATCCTGAAGCTTTTTCAGTAGTTTTTGAAGCTGCTCAATCTGCTAAATAGTTAATATTTTTCTAATTGATTTAAATTAAAGACCTTTGAATTTTTCAGAGGTCTTTTTTTTACATTTCTTAATATTTAAGTAAATTTTTCTTTGAAAAAATACTTTATATAAATATAAAGGTTAGGTTATAAACTTTGGAGAATCGTTATGATAGGCGGTGACTTTGATACACCAATGGTGTACCAGGATTTAGCAAACAGTACAATGGGACCGATGGCAATGCCACCATTAGGCGGAATTACAGGAGGCTATAATACTTCTTATCTTGGCGGTGTAAGAATGCAGCCACAGCTTGATCAGGATAAAATTTCTCTGATGAACAAAAAAGAAAATGAAGACAGATCTACTATGAAAAAAGCGCTTGCAGCTCTTGGAATTATTGTGGCAATAGGTTGTATAGCTCCGCTGCGTAAGAGTATTAAAAGCGCGGGCGGAATAGGAAAATATTTGAAAAATCAGTGGACAAATGTGGTTAATGTTTTTAAAGGCAATAAACCTCCAAAAGTAAGCTGGTGGCAAAAAGTTAAAAATATACTCCCAAGGAAACCAAAACCTTAATCAATTTATAAATATACATCCCCAAAAATCCTAAATGCAAGATATTTTTATCTTGCATTTTTTATGTTATAATCTTAAAAAGTTAAAAATTTAGGGAATTATATAAAGTTACAGAAAGAGGGTAAAAATGGCTAAAGATTGTAGTTTTGATGTGGTTTCGGAATTTGACAAACAAGAGCTGTTAAATGCCGTTGATCAAGTTAAAAGAGATATTTCTTCAAGATTTGATTTAAAAGATTCTAATTCAACAGTTGAACTTGAAGGTGATAAGTCTATTACTATCACAACTTCTGATGAAATGAAATTAAGAAATATTTATGATATTTTGCAATCAAAATTCGCAAAAAGAAATTTAAGTATTAGGATTTTGGATCCTCAGCCTATGGAAAGTGCACTGGGCGGCAATGTAAGACGTGTTTATAATTTGAGAAAAGGCTTAACACAAGAGCTTGCAAAAAAAATTGTTGCAGATATTAAAGACTCAAAGAAAAAAGTTCAGGCTTCAATTCAAGGTGATCAAGTAAGAGTTTCCGGAAAAGATAAAGATGATTTGCAGGAAATAATTAAACTTCTTCGTTCTAACGAAGATAAATATGATTATCCTTTGCAGTTTACTAATTACAGATAACAGGTCTGTGCCAAACAGGCAAAAAAGTTGAAGAACTTCTTAAAGACTTATCCACAGGGAGAACAGGGCTGTGCCCTGAGGAAAACTCCCGCTCTGAGGCGGGAGAAGGAATGAAAGTATAAGCTTTCAGCTTTTATGCATCAGCTTATTCTGTTCGTATGAAAAAATTTATTTTATTTTTGCTTCAAGCCTATCCAGTCTTGCTTTCAGTTCTGCATTTTCTTTTTCTAACGCAGTTACTCTGGCATCAAGTTCTTTGACTGCATTTATAACAGCATAGAACATATCTTCCATTCTGATTGTCAAAAAGCCGTCTTTACCTTTTTTAACTGCATCAGGTAAAATCTTTTGCAGGTCTTGCGCTATTACACCTACGTGAGGTTCTTTGTTATCGTCTTTTTTATACGTGTAGTTAAATACTTTTAATTGACGGATTTTATCAAGACCTGATGAATTTTCTTTTCCAACGTATTTTAAACGTCTGTCAGAGGTGCTTTGAACGTAATTATTCAGCAAATCATCATTTATATCATAATGATGAACATATCTGTTATATCTTCCAAATGTTTTTAAATCATCGGTATCATAAAATCTTGTAGCAATACGGCCTGTAACTATCAAGTTACCGTGAATAATTACACTGGTTAAATTGTCAGTTAAATCAGGAAATAGTGAACCGCTTGATGATGAATTATGAACTTCTAATACAGCACTACCTTTATCTTATTTAGATTGACTGCCTATATAAATTCGTTCTACACTGTCTGTGGTTCATGGATCATTTGAATTTGGTCCTGAATTATTTCCGATACAAATTTTATTAGAGCCGGAAACATATTGACAAGCGCGAGAGCCGATTGCTATGACATTACTGCCTTTGTTTGTAGTGCCTGCCTGATAGCCTACTGATATACTGTCATCACTTCCTGCTTTTGAATCCTGTCCTATGGCGATAGCATAATCACCATACAATGTTGAAGCTGTTGCTCCTGAATGTGCATTGTTACCTATTGCAATACCGCCGCTCCTTTGAACATAAGCATTTGGACCTATTACAATCGCATTTGAAGCTTCTGTTGCCGCTGCATTGCCTATTGATAAAGAATTAGTTCCGCTTGCATCGGTATTATATCCTAATGCTGTTGCTCCTTCTGCTGTTGCACGAGCGCTTGTGCCGAGTGAAGTTGTATTATCAGCACCGGCATTGGATGCATGGCCTATTGCTATACTTTGATTGCCTGTCGCGCCTCTATCATCGATGCCCACGCTGATTGCAATAGAATTTTCTCCGGTCGAACGTGCTTTATACCCTATGGAGGTGGAATTTGAGCCTGATGCAACGGTTTCATATCCAACCGCTGTTGCATAATCTGATTCAGCTTTAGCTGAATGACCTACTGCTGTTGTATAATCATTTGCTGTACTTATATTATTTCCAACAGCTGTGCTGTACTCTCCTGTTACGCTTGTATTACCGACTCCTGTGCTGTAATTGCCCGATACCGTACTGCCGCCTACTGACGTACTCCAAGTGCCTGTTGCTTTTGAAAGATTGCCGATTGCTGTTGCACCTCTGCCGGTTGCATCAGTTCCTGAACCTATTGCAACAGATGAATCGCCTGCTTTTACAGTTTTGCCTATCGCTACTGAGCCATTATTAATTGATCCGTCATTGGACAATGTTCCTAACAATAATCCTTGATTTATGAGCCTTAGTACACCCTGATTTGTATTTTTATATTTAAAGGCTATCTGGCTTGGTCGAATATCTGATGAATTAATTATCAACTTTGCGGTTTCGTCAATGTCGCTAAATTCTCTTTGACCAATCAAAGCTGTTTGGCTTTCGCCTAAACCATAATGGCATCAGATAAATTACCTTCAGAATATTTCCATGGAGATGATTGGTCTGTTTTGCTTCTTGTTGTTATTACAGGTGCCATTGCTGCTAAAACTATGCTCAATATGAGCATTACAACCATCATCTCAGCTAAAGTAAATCCCTTTTTAATCTTTAACATTAAGTTACTTCCATAAAGTTAATGTATTTATTTATATTATATCGTATGTTGCATTAATAGTCAAACAAAAATATAAAGCAAAGCATTATGTTAATTACCAGGCTTTTGTAAAATAATAAATAGTTACGTCAGGAGTATTTAATGTCAGATTTAAAAAAACTTTTGGGTAAAAAAATTCAGATTATAAGAAAATCTCGGAATCTTACTCAAGAAAAGTTAGCTGAGTTAATAGATATAGAAACGCCAAGCTTAAGTTATTTAGAAACGGGTAAGTATTCGCCTTCGATTGAAACTTTACAAAAGCATAGTGAAGTTTTAAAAGTTGCTCCATGGGAGTTTTATTATTTTTCTGATATTTCAGAGGAAGAAATGAAAGAAGATTAAAAAAAGCTTTAGATAATAATCCAAAGCTTTTAAAATTAATTTATAACTTTTACAAATCTATTGAGTATTAGTTATTTTGTTATTCTCATCCACTATTATAATTGTAGGCTTGTAGTTTTCCATTTCTTCAGGGTTATAAAGTCCGTAAGCTATGATTATAACTTTATCGCCGGGTTGTACTTTTCTTGCGGCAGCACCGTTTAAGCAAATCATGCCTGAATCGGCTTTGCCTTTAATCACATATGTATGAAATCTTTCTCCGTTATTGATGTCTAAAATATCAACTTTTTGCCATTCTTTGATTTTAGAAGCTTTCATTAATGTTTCATCAATTGTAATTGAGCCTACATAATTTAAATTCGCATCTGTAACTGTTGCTCTGTGGATTTTTGAACTAATAAATTCTTGTAGCATTTTTTTATCCTTTTAACAGTTTTGTATAAACTTTCTTATGATTTGGTTGAAAGTTTTATTTCTCGCCTAAATATTTTAGCGCAAACATATTTAAAAATCAAAAAGAAGATGTAACTATTTATTATAGTTACATCTTTGGTTTATTTAATGTGTGCCTTCTATAAATTTTGTTTGTATATTTTGTCGCTGTATTTTTCTATATTAGGAGTATTAATTTCAAATACGTGAATTCTTGCAGGTCCTAAATCTACGCATAATTCGTTATCTCTTGCCTGTAAAACGCTTTCTTTTCCGTATGATGGAAGAAGGTTTTTAAGTTCTTGATTAGCTTTTAGTGTAGGAACTTTTATTTTGCAGGCTACGGAACGGTTGATATTTTTATTTGCTACAATAAGTAAAGTTTTACCGTTGTAATGTCTTGCGTATGTGATAATTTGGTCGTTTTTATCGTTTTCTTTATTTAATTCTATAAACGTACCTTTGTTGATAACATCGGCATATTTGTCTTTAAGCGCAAAAGCACTTGTCATAAATTCACCGATTTCAGGCTGAGTTCCGCCCGGTTTTCTTGACGGGTTAAAGATATCAAGTCTTCCTCTGTGAACAGTCATTATATGGCTGTCAGTTTGGGTTTCAGGATTGTATTTATCTTCGTAAGGATATAAATAGTCATCCCCTGTTTGGTATCCGTCAACAATATATGGGTTAAGCATTGGCAAGGTTGCCTGTAAGCCCATTGTCAGGTTGCAATATTCCGCACCGCCGTGAAACATTGGAGAAATGTCATCGTGAGTAGCAAAAGAACCTATTAAAGATTTTCCTTTAGGCAGTCTGTATGACATATCAAGCTGTTCTTTTACATAGTCCATAAATGAAGTAGCAGTTGTCCATTCGTGGAAAATGTGATATTGTCCGTAAATGGCATCATAACCGGCTCTTAGAGAATCTTCAGGTCTGTCATATGGCATATTTGCCTGAGGTGATGCATCTTCATAAGTATATGTTTCTGCAAGCCAAGCAAACTCAGGATCACGCATATGTGAATAAGGAATTATTACATCCCAGAATTCAACAGGTTTCGCTCTGGCAACGTCAGATCTTATACCGTCAATTCCTAAATCAATACACATATCTACATATTGTTTATGCAATTCAAGCAATTTAGGATTTAATGTTCTTTTACCTTCGTCTTCCCACGGCTGGAACATTCTAATATCATTCCATCCTTGAGGAGTCTTAGCTAATCCGTCGCGTTCCATTGCCATAAGTTCAGGTTTTTCAAGGAACATATCATAAGAAGCACAGCTAGGCATATCCAGCATTACTCTTATGCCGCGTTTATGGCATTCATCAATAAACGCTTTAAATTGTTCTTTATCAGTTCTCGGATCATTAGGATCTATGAGGTTCGGGTCAATTTTAAGCATGTCTTTTGGCGAATACAATGAACCCGCTGTTCCCATTGCTTTCATTCTTCCCGGCGGATGTATAGGCAAAACGTGAAGTGTATTAAAACCTTGTGCTTTAACTTCATCAAGTCTGTCTATGGCGTTAAGGAAAGTTCCGCGTTGTTCATTGCCGTCAATATATTCATTGCCGTTTAAATCTTTTGCATTAAATGTTCTTGGAATTATTGCAAGGATTTTTGCTTCATTATTGTTAAATAATGTTTTCAAGTTGTTATGGTAGTTAACCACTGCTGCATTTTCTGCTTTTTTAACAGACGGAACATTAATCATAGCCAAGTTATTTAAATAAGCGCTTATTAATCCGGAATTATTTGTCTTTACTTCAGGATTAGTTACGGCAGGCTGGTTATTCTGCGGTGTTGTCTGTTTAATACTATTTAATTTTAATGCCAGTAAGTTTGTTGTATTAATCATTTTTAACTACCTTTTTATCCGGAGTCTTTGTTTTTCCTAAGAAGAATTGTGCCAATACTGTTACGCCTAATAAACCTGCGCCGAAACCGCCGAATATCTTCAGCCATTTTCTTGTATTGAATGCTTGTTGTCCGGCTTTTGTAAACAACTCGTTAGGAGCTATACCTGTTAATAAGAATTTTAATTCAGAACTTGCATTATCATTTCTTGGTCTGATTAAGTGACGCGGTTTAGGGAAGTAGTATTCACCGCCGATATTATCCAAAACTAATGATCTGTATTTTGTGATTTCGTCTTTTATAATACTGTTATCTGACAGAGTTGCTGTATCAAGGTGCATAGCATCTTCAAATATAAATTTCATTGTATCCTGATAGAAGTACTTATCTCCGGGAATATCTGTTGTTCCGGCAGCTTTGCCAAAGTATTTGTTAACTACTTTTCCGTCTTTTACCTCAATAGGATCAGTATCAGGAGAAGGGCTCGGATTTCTTAGCATAAAGAATTTTGTAGCACTGTCTGATGAATGTCCTTCAAGTGTAACGATTTTACATAGTTCAATCAGTTCTTCTTTCACTTCGCGAGGAAGTCCGTTTATAGAAGGAGAACCGTTAGTTTCTATTGTTGCAATTCTTCTGTACATATCAAGAGTATTGATAAGTCGGTAGAATGAACTTTTTACACCTAAAAGTCTGTCAGATACAAAAGATTTTTGGATATTCTTTAATGTTCCGACATTATCACCTGCATTAACGCCTATGACTGCTCTTGCTGTTTTATGGAAACCTGCTTCTTTCATATCGTTTGCAAATTGAGTAAATTTAGAATCAACAATGTTGTCATATTTACTTTGCATTGCAAGTTTTTGGGCATCTGTCATTGAATTATCCAATTTCAAAATCGGAGCATTCAGGTCGCTAGGTTTAATTTCACTGTTAAGGTGTGCAACTTTAGCTATTAATTCACCCATAACTTTGTCATAAGTTGTTTTGTCTGAAGCAATTTTTTCAAATTTTTCTCTAAGAAGTGCACCCATTAAGTGCTCGTCAAATCTTACTTTTTCAATTTCTTTCGGAGTTATGCCGAACGTTTTAAGCAAATCTTTAGAAATATTGTTCCAGTAGTTTGCAACAACTGTTTCAGGTGCAGAACCTACTTTCTTCAATGCGTATTCATCCAACGCCGCTGTTTCAGCTTTAAATCCGCTAATAAGGTTTGCAACGTGACGTAATTTTGATTGAAGTGTAGAATTCAATTTGCTTGATTTAAGTTTATCAAGTACACGTTTTATAGGGTGTTTATCACCTTTATTACTTACAATTAATTTTTTAACGTAATCAAGTTCTTCGCGTTCAGCTTCAGGCACTCTGCCGTTATATGCATTTACATTGTCTTCAATAGTCAGCATAATTTTGTCAATAATTTTTTGGAATCCTGTTTTGTCAGTATTTGAATTGAACAAATTATTTTCTCTGAACAGTTTAATCATTTGTTCTTCATTAGGAATAACAGTTTCCATAAATTCTTTGCTGAATTTATGACCGTCAAGTTTCTTTTGAAGGCTCTTAGTTACATTTTTGGCTGTATTTTCATCAATAGTATAAGTGCCGTCTGTGAGGATTGCATCCAAATCAGCTTTAAAGCTTTCTGCAGTAACAAGGTCCATGCCTTCAGTTAAGGTATTTGTGATAAGTTCGGCAAGTTCTTTATTTACAGGTTTATCTTTATGCAATTCTATAATTTTTTCTATATTTTTACGAATAGTATTATCCTGATGTTTTTTCACATAATCTGAGAAATTATCAAGAATTTTATCAGCTTGTTTATTTTGTCTGTTATTTAAATATTTTGCAAGATAAGGCTCTGTCTGATTACATATCAAAGCACTCATAATAGGAGTTGCAAAACCTGCTGTAAGCATCCATAAAGTGTTATTTTGGATAGCTAATTTTTTCATTTTTTCCTGAATAAAATCTCTGCGGTTAGGGATGTCTTTATCCACACCTAATCTGTCACCGATTTTTTGGATTTCTTCATCTTTGTATAAATCCCAAGGAATGAATTGAGGATCTTGATAGAAAGATTTTTTTCTTCCGAAACTGTCTTCATATTCTTGTTGTACATTTACGCCGTGAATTAGTTTTGCAGGAAGCTGTATAGCAAGTTTAGGCCAAATAGCCATTGAAGCCAAAAATGATGCCAAACCTACAAATTCCATTCCTTTTGTCATAGGAGTTTGTTTCTTTGTAAACAAATATCCAGCTATTGCAAGTCCGCCCAGTTTCAATCCTACGTCATTAAGTTTTCCAAGTTCGTGGTCATTTGCCTGACCTTTAGCAGCATGGTGAAATGCTTTTGCATCGTAAATTGCATCTTTAACCATTATGGCAGGAGCATTAAATATATTTTCTTTGAGTAGTCTGCCTTTACCGTGAAGCGGTTTAATAAATGTTCTGTTATCAAGTTCTCGCTGAATATCAAAATCAGGCATAGGCTTTTTAGGCTGCTCCTGAATTTGATAGGTGGTTGCAGCAGGTCTGTTTGCTATGTAATTGTTTATCAGATTTGCCATATTAGTTTACCACGTACTTACTGTCTTTTTTGATAACATCCGCAGCATCGACTTTTGATGGTTTTAATGAACTTGACATTGTGTTTATAACACCGAAAACCGATGATAATACTGCGGCACCCAAAAGGATTTTTCCGGCATGTTTTTCAATACCTGAACCTTCTCCTTTATAAAATGCTTTTGCACTTTGAACTAAACTTTTTCCGAAAGACTTCATTGATTTTCCAAACTCTTTGCCTTTCCAGAACTTGAAAGTCATTACTTTGAAATAGTTTTCCCAAGGTTTTTGGAATGCCAAACCTACGCCGGTTGCAGCCCAAAGATATGAGGATATATTCTTAGCAAGATTTTCTTTTATTATAATTTCTTTTATTCTTGGTTTTACTTCCTGGTCTGAATCTTTTAAATCAGTTCCCATACCGAGTTTTTTAGCGATTTTGTCGTAACGGTAATTTCTCTTTTCGCCTTTTGCTTCATCTCCGTAAAGTAAATCCCAGCGCGGAAATTCAACGCTTTCAAATACTTTATGATGTTCAATACTTGTAATATCGGTATCGTATATGTCATCAGGAAGTTCATAAATTACTTTTGCATAAGGTCTTTCAGTGTCAATTCCGGTCATAAGCTGAACCGGTTTACTGATAAATGATTTTGATACGCTTTTTGCAATACCGTAAAATAATACGCCCAGTGCCATTTTTTGACCTATGGCAGAGGCTTTGGACCTTGCAAACGGGGCAAAGAATTTATTTGCGGCATTGAATACTCCCATTAACATTGCACTGCCGATTAAATATGGTACTGTTCCCATTGTTAAAAATTCATAGAAATTAGCGTTTTTGCTTCCCTTTAAACCCTTTACAGGATAAACGGTCATGGCATTTGTTAATTTATCAATGCCTATAAGTGTGCGGGTGGCAAGATTGTTTTTCAAAAGCGTGTCATGAGTATAATCCAGTGCTTTTTTATTTTTATCATTGCCGTCTGCAGAAAAGTTTATGTTGTTGTTTACGCTATTAATCGGTAAAATCATCTTTACTCCACACACATCGATGTATTTATTGAACATCTGTAAATATATTTTTTTGATAGTAAATTTACAGCATATTTACATTTTTTAACAAAAATATTTTAACCGTAAATTGTGAAAAATATTGCAGTAAAAATTCCCGCAATTATGCAGTAATAACCGAATATTGCAAGTGAGAATTTTGATATAAATTTCATAAAATATTTGATACATAAGTAGCCCACAAGTCCTGATACGATTGTTCCTGCAGCAATTGCCGTCCAATTATATGTTAATGCTTCATGAATATCTATTTTTACAAGCGGATAAACCATTGATGCTCCGAGTATAATCGGAATACTTAAAAGGAATGAATATCTTGCCGCAGTAACTCTATCTAACCCGCAAAAAAGCCCTGTTGCAATAGTCCAGCCGGAGCGTGAAAAACCGGGTAATGCGGCTAAACCTTGTGCCAAACCTATGAGCAATGAAGTTTTTAAATCAACTTCCGTTTTTTTTGCTTCGATTTTTTTAGACTTATATTCACTGTAAAGGAGGGTGAAACCTGTTATAAACAATAGAATTCCGACTATGGCAGGCGAGTATACAAGTTTTTCGGCAACTTCGTTTATCGGCAGAGCAAGTGCAACTGTAATAACAGTACCTGCCATTATGTATAAGCCGAGTTTTGCTTCTTTGTTTGACCAGTCTTTTGTTTTAAGAGCATGCCACATTGCTTTTAAAATTTCAGCTATATCTTTTCTGAAAAATATTAATACGGCAACAAGTGTTCCTAAATGCACCATTATATCAAAAAATACTTCTTCATTTGAATGTTGAACTATTTCTATACCTTTAAAAACTTTGTAAAAGTTTGATGTAAAAACAAGGTGAGCTGAACTTGATATGGGTAAAAATTCGCTTAATCCCTGTACTATACCCATTAATATTGCCTGTATAAAATTCATGTTTTTTACCCTTCTTAAAATTAATCTTCTTCATAGTAACTGCAGCATGAAGTTTGGGTTTCCCAAACTGTAACTTTGCTCAGCAATACAACTTTTTCTTTTAATTTATTGTAAATAAAGCATGCTATCATTTCACTTGAAGGACTTTCGCCTTTAAATTCAGGAAGCTCGTTTATATCTTTATGGTCAAGAAGGTCCAAAACTTCTTTGAGTTCTTTTTTCAGGATTTTGTAGTCAATTAATATGTTGCTTTTATCAAGAACATCACCTTTTACAAAAACTTCTACCATCCAGTTATGACCATGCTGATTTTCACATTCACCGTCGTAATTCAACAAATGATGTGCAGCGGCAAAAAAGCCTTGTGTTTTAATTTCAAACATCTTTTTATATCCCCTTTTTTAGTATATAATCACAAAATTCTCTAACAGCGCCTCTGCCGCCATTTTTTGATGAAATAAAATCTGCAATGCTTTTTACTTCTTCAACAGCATCTTGAGGACAGCCTTTAAGCCCTGCTTTTTCAAGACAGCAAATATCAGGCAAATCATCTCCCATATATGCAACTTCATCAAAAGTCAGATTATATTTCTGCATAATACTTTCTAAAGTCGCAATTTTATTTTTTTGTCCCTGATGTAGTTCTTTTATATTTAAGTTTTTTGCGCGGTGTTCAACAGTACCGTTTTTTCTTGCAGTTATAATTGCGGTGATAATTCCTGCATTATTTAGGTTTACTATTCCCTGACCGTCTTTAGCGTTAAATGTTTTATACTCAACGCCGTTTTCATCAAAAGTTAAACTTCCGTCAGTTAACACGCCGTCTACATCAAAAGCAACAAGTTTTATGCTCATTTATGCAACTCCTGCTTTTAATAAGTCATGGATATGAACTGTTCCGATTGGCTTTCCGTTTTCATCGAGTACTGCAAGAGCTGTAATTGAATATTTTTCCATAAGGTTTAATGCACTGGCACCGTAATCTTTTGGAGAAATAAATTTAGGATTTGGCGACATAACGTCTTTTGCAAGAAGCGGTCTGATGTTCGGATATTTAATCAGAGTTCTTCTTATATCACCATCTGTAAGAACCCCTGTAAGTTTACCTTCTTCGTTAACAATCATCGCCATGCCTAGTTTTTTATCGGAAATGAGTGCAATAACTTCTGCAAAACTTTGATTTTCTTGTGCAATAGGAAGTTTCTCTTTGTCTGTAAGCATTAAATCTTCAACTTTATATAAAAATCCTTTACCAAGAGCTCCTGACGGGTGGAAAATTAAGAAATCTTCTTCAGAGAATCCTCTTTTTTCAAGAAGACAAACCGCTAAAGCATCTCCCATTGCAAGTGTAGCTGTTGTGCTTGCAGTAGGTGCTTTGTTAAGCGGACATGCTTCTTTTTCAACAGAGATATCCAATGTAACATCTGAAGCATGAGCAAGTGTTGATCCCATTTTACCTGTCATACCTATCATTGTTACGCCAAATCTTTTAATAAGCGGTAATAAATTCAGTAATTCTTGAGTTTCGCCGCTGTTAGAAATTGCTATAATGACATCATTTCTTGTAATAATACCTGAATCGCCGTGTGTACTTTCAGCAGGATGTAAAAAGTAAGAAGGAGTTCCGGTTGAAGATAAAGTTGCTGCAATCTTTCTTCCGATAAGCCCTGATTTCCCCATACCTGTAACGATTACACGTCCTTTACAGTTGAAAAGCAAATCTATTGCTTTATCAAATTCTGTACCTATGCTGTTTTTTAAACGCAAAATAGAGTTTGCTTCAATTGTTAAAACTTCTTTTGCTAATTCATTAATTTTACTTGTTGTCATTGTTATTGTTTCCATTTTTTATCCCCCGTCAAAGTGATTATATAATAAATATCATTTAAAAGTAGGAAAATTGCACTAAATATTTAATTTTTGTTAAATTTAATCGATATTTGTTATATGAAAATGTATCAGGATTTTAAATTTGATAATTCAACAGATGTCGTTGAGAAATTTAAAAAGTTTATTGAAAAGAATGATTGTCCTAAGATTGAGGTTGATTTGTCAGCAGTAAACATATTTGAAGCTTTAAAGTTTATGGTGCTTTCTTCAACTTATCATTTTCAAAAATATCCGAAAGGAAAATTACGCTGCAGAATTCAATCCGAAGAGGCTAAAAATTTTGTTTCTGCATTTATTACAAATAATTTAGAATTAGTCTAGCAAAAAAAATTTTTTACGGGTTTTGTAAGAGCATGCCAATTTTAGGAAATTTAGAAAATAAAATTATAACAAGTTCTGTCGCAATGCAGACAAAACCTGTTGAAGCTGTACCAAGAGAGGTTAAGCCGGTTGTAAAAGAAGAAACAAAAACTTCTTCTAACCATACAACATTGTGGCTGGGCGCAGCTGCTGTTGCAAGTTTGGCAATTGCAGGCATAGCAATTGCTCACGGAAGAAAACCTAAGCCTTCTTCTGTTGATAATCCGTTTTTGCAAAAACCTAAAAGTCCTGTAAATACGTCTAAAAAGCCTAAAGTTGAACCGCAAAAACCTGTAAATCCTGAAAATATTAATAATAAAAATACACCTAATGCTGAAACTTCTGTTAAAAAACAGCCTGAAACTGAGATTGTAAATCAGCCTTTCATAATAAATAAATTAATTGAATTCAGTGAAGAAGCAGAGAAATTAAGATTAGAAGCCGAAGGTAAAATTAGAGGAAGTATTTCAGGTTTTTATAAAGCTTTCAAAAAAGGCGGTATGGATTCAATGAATTTCAACCACAGAGCGCAGATTGTTGTAAGAGAATCCGACAAACATCCTGCTGCTGATTTGAGATTGCTTTCTAAGGAAGAATGTAAAGTTGTTACTTCATATCAGAGAAATTATCAATACAATGCCAAGCTCAGAAGCGGGGCGGATTTGTCTGATGTCGAAGACATAAAAGTACTGGATAGACTTATTCAAGATGCCGTTCCGTTAGAAGAAGATGCTTATGTCTATCGCGGAATAAGAACTCAAAAAATTTGGGATGATTTTAGCGAATTAGATTTTGCCAAAGATTTGGCTGAAGGTAATATCCTAGAGGATAAAGCCTTTGTATCCACCGCTCGTGTTTATGGAGATTTGCTCGCGCAGGTTGATCCGCATAATTTCTCAGGTCATAATACAAGCGGTTATGTTATGAGAATTAAACTTCCTAAGGGTACAAAAGGTTTGGATTGCAGAAGAAGCATCGGTCGTGATTTAGACGGCGGATACAATGCAGAATTCATTTTACCGAGAAATTCGCAATTCAAGATTGTTTCTATTGATAAGAAGCAGCGTATAATGGAATGTGAGTATATTTTACCTGCTGCATAATCCTTTTTAAGCTTTTTATTTTTGATATTTGAAATTTCCTTATTTTTGTATTAATATGCAATCGGGGAAATGAAAAAGTTAGTAATAATAATATCGTTTATATTTATTTTTTTATTTGGGTGTACAACATTTTTTGAACATTCACAATCTGTTTCTCCAAAAAATGAAGTGCAAATTTCAAATGTAAGCTATGGCAGCTTACATACTAAAAAATTAAAAGTTGACAGCAATTTTTTGATTTCAAGCGCACAGGTAAATATTTACAGATACCTTATAGATTTGTTCGGAGATGTATACTCTGTTTTGGGTTTTAACACCTTTAGTAAACTAAAATTATATTTGTTGTATGACTGCTGGGATATGCAGAAAAGCGGAAACAGGCATGTTTCGCATATTGTCTCCCCGCGTGCTCCTTAAGCCTTATTCTTATTTATGAAATTGGTTAATATTAAGAATAAGGAGAATTTGATATGGAAAATTTATCAACAAACCTCCAAGACGGTCTTTTGGTAATGGTTCTTGGAATGGGATTTGTATTTGTATTTCTTACCATAATGGTAATTGTAATGGATTGGTCTTCAAAACTTATAATTAAGTTAAATGAAATCTTTCCTGAGGAAGTAGTTGAAGAAAAGTATACCAAAAAGTCTGCTGCAAAAGATGACAATGAAGTCGCTCTTGCAATTGCTGTTGCGTATGCTAAATCGAAAATATAGGAGGTCTTATGGAGCATTTACATGCTTTGGTGCAGTCACATGCAGTTGTTGTATCTGCCGCAATTCTTTTAATTGCGTATGTGTTTATTGCACTTGAAAAAATCCCGAAAGTAACTATTGCACTTTTGGGAGCTGCTTTAACAATTGTGTTGGGATTGGTTAGTCAAAATAAACTTTTGGGGGATAATATCAACCCGCATTATTTTATTAACTTCGTTGATTTTAACGTAATTTTTCTGCTTGTATCAATGATGATAATTGTAAGCATTGCGACAAGAAGCGGTATGTTTAACTGGATTGCTAATGAACTTTTGAGGCTGACAAAAGGTCATCCGAAGCTGGTTCTGTTAACATTGGGTATTTTTACGGCTGTTACATCTGCATTTTTAGATAACGTAACCACTGTTATTTTAATTATGCCTGTTACGTTTTTTATTGCAAAACAGCTTGATATAAACCCTTTACCTTTTTTAATTACAGAAATTTTTGCATCTAATATCGGCGGAACTGCTACTCTTATCGGTGATCCGCCAAATATAATTATAGGAAGTGCAGCAGGCTTGTCATTTATGGATTTTTTGAAAGAGCTGACAGGAGTTGTCGCAGTAATTTTAATTGTTATTATTCTTTTGATGATGTTCATTTTTAGAAAATCATTAAAAACTGCACCTGATAAAATGGAAGCTGTTGCTAACTTAGATAATTCAAAAACAATTAATGATTATCCGTTGATGATTAGAAGTGCAATTGTACTTGTGCTTGTAATTTTGGGGTTTGTTTCTCATGATGTTACACATATTGAAACATGTGTTTCCGCTATGCTTGGAGCAAGTTTCTTATTATTATTTGAAAAACCAAAAGATATTTTGTGCGATGTTGAATGGAATACTATTTTCTTCTTCATCGGATTATTTATCATAATCGGAGGTTTAGAGGCCTCAGGCGGTATTTCATTGATGGCAAAATGGATTTTAAATGTTACACAGGGCTCACAAGAAGCCACTGCTATGATAATTCTATGGGCATCAGGTTTCATATCCGGTATAATTGATAATATTCCTTATACTGCAACTATGACACCTATGTTATTGGCAATCCAAAAAACAATGGGTGCCGATTATACTTATCCTTTGTGGTGGTGCTTGTCACTGGGTGCTTGTTTGGGTGGAAACATGACGATTATCGGGGCTGCTGCAAACGTTATTGTTTCAGAAACATCAGCTCATAACGGTTATCCTATTCCGTTTATGAAATTTTTAAAATATGGTGTTATTACAATGATTATTTCATTGGTAATAAGCTCAGTCTATATTTACTTGAGATTTTTACATTAATTAAAAGCCCTCATTATGAGGGCTTTTTTTACCTTGAATTTGATGTAAAAAACTGTTATAATGATAATGTAAATTATAGAAAGGAGCGATTTATGAAACGATTAAGTAAAAACGCTGCTACGTTATTTGGAGAATATATGACAAAGCTCCAATGTGACGGGTCAAGCAGCTATGCTTGCGGGGGGGGGCAGACTTTTAAGCTCCAACCTTAAAGGTTTTACATTAGCCGAGGTTTTGGTCACACTTGGTATTATCGGTGTAGTTTCTGCAATGACAGTTCCGTCTTTGATGCAGAATTATCAAAGACAATCTTATGTAACACAGCTGCATAAAGTTTATAATGAGTTATCACAAGCCTCTATTAAATATATGACCGATAACAATGCTATTAATTTAAGAGAAGCCGGGTTAAACAGTGTTGATGCTTCCGTTGATTTTATAAAAGAAAATTTTAAGATAGTTCAAGATTGCGGCACTGATGCAGTTCCATGTTTTGCGGACAGTTATAAAAAATTATCAGGACTTTCTGTTACTGCAAATGATCATGAAAGATATTTTGTCTTAGCTAATGGAGCTTCTATTGCTACAACATTCAGGTCTCAAAAAACATATGGTGATATGGTTTTGGATATCTTTGTTGACTCTAATGGTAAAAAAGGTCCGAATATTCTTGGTCGTGACTTTTTTATAATGTACGTTTATAACAACGGTGTAATTGATGATATTAATTTCGAGGAAAAAGCTGACGGTGACGGTTTAGATATTACTGTTGTCCCGTTATCTTCAGATTATCGTGAAAGAATGTTTACTACATATTGTAAGGGAAATACCAATCACAGACGCGGGTGTTTCGGTAAAATCTTAAATGATAACTGGCAGATGAATTATTAGATTAAGTTGAAGTTTTTTGTTTATTTGCCTTTATCAGTAATAGTAACGGAATTACAATTACACACATAAGTGCAAGGACTGTGAATGCATCAAAAAATGATGCAAGCCTTGCCTGCTGCAATAGTTCTTTATATAAAGAACCGCTTGCTTTTTTAGCAGCTAAAACCGAAGGATAATGGATGAGGAATTTTGATTTAAGCATCATAAGTTTATACTGAAATACAGGATTATGAGGTGATAAATGTTCTACAAGATAAGTTTGTCTTACCTGAGAAACTCTTGCAATAAAGGTTGCAGACACGGCAGTAGCAACAGCTGTTACTATGTTTTTGAAAAGCGCATGCAAAGCTGCTGCATCAGCATTTTTAGAAGACGGCAGAGTTTGGAAAGACAGTGCTGTTATAGGTACAAATGCCAGAGGAACACCTATGCATAAAAGTATATTAGGTATAATAACAGATTCTATTGACGAAGTTGTATTTAATTGCGTAAGCATTAAGACAGAAGCACCCATAATAAGCAAACCTGTGGCAGCAAGAATTTTGGGCTTTACATGCCTTGAAATTTCGCCGGCTGCCAATAAACCTATAAGACATATTATTGCTCTTGGAAACATTGCAAGTCCTGATTTAGAGGGGCTGTAACCGAGTAAGCTTTGTACAAACATCGGAACAAGCAATAATGTTGAATATAGCATTACATTGATAAACGAACTTATCAGTGTTCCGAAAAGAAAGTTTCTGTCTTTAAATACTCTTATATCAATAACAGGATACTTATATTCCAGCTCCCATACATAAAAGAATACAAAAGCAAATATGCATAAACCGGTTGTCCAGCATACCCAGGTTGTGTCAAACCAGTTATACTGTTGACCTTTATCAAGTACAATCTGCATACAAGCCATAGCCGTTACGATTGCCGTGTATCCTATTATATCAAATTTTTTATTATACTTTTGCTTTTCGGGTTTATCGTTTGAAACAAAGAGTTTTACAAGTAAAAACGAAATCATACACAGAGGAATATTAATTATAAAAATCCACTGCCAGGAATAGTTGTCTGTTAAATAACCTCCTATAAACGGACCTGCAAGCGGAGAAAACATTGCTGCAACTCCGAATAATCCCATTGCAAGACCTCTTTGTTCGGGAGGAAATACTTCCAGCAGAACTGCCTGACATAAAGGCAGAATACATCCGCTTCCTATTCCCTGAACCACTCTTGCGCCGATTAGAGCCTGTAAGTTAGGTGCAAGAATACAAAGCAGACAACCAATTGCAAATATCCATATACTATAATATAGAAGCAGTTTTTTGCCTATTGTCCTTACTAAATACCCTGTAACAGGAAGCATAAGACCGCCTGATATAATATAACAGGTAATAACCGTGTTAGCTTCATATTGTGTAGCTCCATAAAAGCCTGCAATGTGAGGCTGGCTTACATTTGTAGCGGACGATGCTGCCAATGCGAGAAATGCAGGCAGTAATACAGATATTGCAACTATATATGGATTTATCTTCTGGGGTTGTTCATTCATTATTTGATTTTAACCTTTGGAACTGCTGACATACCCGGTACTATATTGTAATCTTTTATATTTTCATCAAAGACTATTTTCACAGGAACACGCTGAACTATTTTTACATAGCTTCCGACAGCGTTTTCAGGTGGAAAAAGACTTGATTTCGCACCTGTGGCTCTTTGAATGCTGTCAACGTGACCTTTAAATCTTTTGTTAGGGTAGGTATCAATTTTTATTGAAACAGGCTGACCTTTTTTCATGTTTGTTAATTGAATTTCTTTAAAGTTTGCAACTACCCAGACTTGTTCCGGAACTATTTCCATCAAAGGCTGTCCTGTTTGAACATAATTTCCTGTTTCAACGCTTCTTGCAGAAATCATACCTGTTTGAGGAGCGTAAATTTTTGTGTAAGACAGATTAAGTTTTGCCTGTTCAACTTCTGCTTCCAATCTTTTTATTTCTGCCTGAACAGCTTCTGCTTTAGCCTTGTGAGCTTCCAGTGCCGATTGTATTGCTTTTGATTTTTCGTTTGCGGCTTTGTGGTTTGCCTGCGCAACTGTATAATGAGTAGAGCTGTTGTCATAATCCTGTTTGGAAACTATTCCTTCTTTATACATATCTGTGTATCTTTTGTGGTCTTTTGCCGCAAAATCCAGTTTTGATTTTGTGGAATTCAAATCTTCATAAGACTGTTGAACGTTAGAACCGCCTTCTTCAATTTGCTTTTCCGTAACATTTAATTGAGCTTTTGCTTCGGCAAGTTTAGCTTCTGCCTGATGAAGTTTGACTTCATAGTCGGCAGGATCTATTTCGACCAGCAGCTGTCCTGCTTTGACTTCGTCATTATCATCTACAAGAAGTTTTATTACAGGTCCTGACACTCTCGGAGCGATGGAAACAAGTCTGCCTTCAACAAACGCATCATCTGTTGATTGAAAATATGTTGAATGAATTGCGGCTATTATTCCTGTAAGCACCAAAATGCAAGCTGTAATAACAGGTACTACAACACGTTTTTTCTTGTATTCGGGGCGTTTCTTTTTAGCTTTTTCCTTTTTTATTTTTAATCTTTCTTTTGCTTTTTCTTCCAATTCTTCTTTGTTGTTGTTTTGGGGGTTGTTTTCCATTTGTCACCTCTATATTTGTATATTTAATTTTTCCTCTAAATTTACTTTAATTTTATTTAAAACTTTTAAACAGCTTTGCAATTCTTCATCACTGACACCTTCGACAGATTCCTGCCATAATTCCAAAACTGTTGGCAATGCTTGATTGTATGCGTCTTTGCCTTTTTTAGTAATATTAATTTTGATAATTTTTCGTTTATTAACATCAGACGTTCTTGTCACAAATCCCATTTTTTCTAATATGTTAATTATTCGGGTTATATTTGGTCTGTCTTTTAAAGTAATCGCGCTGATTTGTCTTTGATATAAACCGTCATGGTCCAATATTGCGGTGAGAACTGTATATTGTTCGGGAGTTAAGGGGAAATTTTCCTTTGTAAATCTTTGTGTTGCTATTGCCCGTGTCATTTTGCCGACACGTACCAGTTTCATCCCAATTCTGCTTTTTAATAAATCTTTATTGTCCATGATTTTTCTTTGTGTTATTATGATAACACAAAAAAGGAAATAGCAAGCATGAAAATTTTAAAAATATTATTAACCCTGTTTATTTTGCTGTGCAATTTATCTGTTGTACAGGCTAAAACCAAATCAAATGAAGATTACAGAATAGAGTATTTAAATTTAAACTGGTGGCAGAAATATAATGATCCAGTATTAACCGATTATTTAACAACAGCGTATAAAAATAATCAGGATTTAAAGATTGCAACAATAAATGTTAAACAATCAGAACAAATAGTTAAAGAAGCGTTTGCAAACCAGCTGCCTCAAATAGGATTTCAAGGAGACGTTTTCAGAGATTTTCGTTCGGCTAATGTAAAACTCGGAGATGTTATTGTAAAAGATTACAGCCAGAGCAACTTCTTTTTGCCGCTTACAATGAGTTATGAAGCGGATATATGGGGCGAAAATTACCTTAAGACTAAATCATATAAAAAGCAGCTTGAAATGATTAAGGAAAACGAAAGAGCTTCATATATAGCTTTAACTTCTGCTGTGGCATCAGAATATTTTAATCTTGTAAAGTTTGATAAGCTTATCAAAAATCAAGAAGAACTGGTTAAACTGCAAACTGAAATTGTAAGACTTGAAGAAATAAAATACCAGAACGGTTTATGCCCGATAATGGAGCTAATGGATGAAAAACAGCTTTTAACCCAGCTTCAGCAAGAATTAAACGTTTACATTGATAAAAGAATTGTTGTTGGAAGAGAATTGGGAGTGCTTGTAGGTGAACGCGAGAAAGACCAGAGTGTTATGCCCAGAAGCGATTATTCTGTTCTAACGCTTTTACCTTTGCCGGAAAGCATTAATGCCGAAGTTATTCAGTATAGACCTGATTATTTGAAAGCAGAAGAGTATATTCAAAAAATAGGTATTGATGTAAAAGTTGCAAGACGTGATTTCTTGCCTAAATTCGTTTTATACGGTCAGGCAGGTTTCAGTGCGTATAATCTTACAAATATTTTCGGCAACCATACTTTTAAATCTGCTTTAGGTTTTATGCCTGTTGTGGATTTATTTACGGGCGGAGCAAAAATGGCGCATTTGAAATATACAAAACTCGAACTTGAAAAAGCTAAGCAGATTTATGAAAAGACTGTTTTGACTTCTATACAGGAGGTTAATAACTCTCTTGGCGGTGCAATTACAAGAGATTTAAACTATAAGGAAAGTGTGAAAAGATATAATCTTGAAAAAGATAAGTTTGCTTTAGCTGATAAAAAATATAACATTGGAGCAAAATCAAAGCTTGACAGAATGAAGGACAGAGAAAAACTTCTTGTTGCAGAAAAAGATGAAGTTAACAGCAGAGTTAACTATCTTATTTCAACGGTAAACATATATAAAGCTGTTGGCGGCAAAGATTTTACAACTGTTAATGATAATTTGTAAAATAAATATTAAGATTTAAAAATAATCCTGTTGAACACTTGTAATTTATTTTTATTTAGCGCATAGTGTTAGGGTACTAAAAAAAAGGAAAAACAAATGTCAAACGAAAACTTTACGGATTACCAAATCCAATGTGTAGATTGCGGTCAATCTTTCACTTTCTCTGCAGGAGATCAAGAATTTTATCAATCAAGAGGTTTCTCAGAACCTAAAAGATGTTCTCATTGCAGACAAGCTAGAAAGGCTAACAGCAGCAGAAGAAATTATGCATCTAATTATTAATCTTTAAATTTAACTCGAAATAAATAAAAAATTATATAATAAAATGTTTAATTAAAAAGACCTTACATAAGTAAGGTCTTTTTGCATTCATATTTTTTATAAATAAATAAAATCAGTAAACAGGGTTAGTCTTTTGTTGAATTATTTAACAAGAAATTAGTGCTTTAATTATGATATGTTTAAAAGATTATTTGCAATATTAGCTCTATTTATAGGAACAAATGCCGTATTGGCAGAAGATATCCATTTTGATAATGAAGTGTACACTTTAAAATACAGTGCACTTGCTCCGCAAACAAGCGGTTATGGTAACGAATATTTTAAGAAATATGAAAATGTTTCCAATTGGACAAAAATGGTAGGCATATATTATTATCCTAACGAAAAAGATCCGATTAAATATGCACAGGATTTCGACAAAACCGTTGAAAATACTGACAATAGCGTGCTTTTAAAATTTATTCAAAATAAGAAATATGACAAAGCTGCTATCAGTTTTTTGGTTAACGGATGTGAAAATGCTAAGAAATATTTCGAATATGATATATATAAATTTGAAAAGCATCCGGACAAAGGCATGATGGTCTTAAAGTACGCAGTGAAGCACTACTTCACAAATGATAGCGAGATAAAATCCATCGCAGAAAAAATTAAGGAAAATAATGATAAATGCCTTGAAACTATTATCTCATCACCGATTCCGCCTATTGTAGAAAAAGATATACAATTGAAAGAATGAAAGTCAGTAATATTGACATAATCTTAAACTAACTTTATTATTTTATTATGGTAATAGAAGATACTACAAGAGTGAAAGATTATTTAAATAAAACAAAGCTGACAACTTTGGATTATGTCATTAATCCGTATGTCGGATGTCCTCATAAATGTTTGTATTGCTACGCTTCTTATATGACAAGTTTTGGCAAGCATTCTGAACAATGGGGGGAATTTGTTGATGTTAAACACACTAAGAAAAAAATTAATATTTTTAAAATTAAAGATAAGAAAGTTATGATTAGCACCGTCACTGATCCATATAATTTCTTAGAAGAAAAACATCAAATTACCAGGATGATTCTTGAACAGCTTGTAAAATCAGAAGCGTATATCAGCGTTGTAACAAAGTCTAAGCTTGTTTTAAGAGATATTGACCTTTTACAAAAAATGAAGCATGTAGAAGTTGCTATATCTGTTTCTACTTTAGATGAAATACTTGCTAAAAAACTTGAACCTTGTTCGTCTTCTGTTCAGGAAAGATTGGGAACTTTAAAGGAATTAAAAGCGTCAGGAATAAAAACAGTGTTATTCTTATCTCCTGTTTTACCATGTTTTACTGATTACAAAGCTGTTATTGAAGCTACAAAAGATTACGTTGACGAATACTGGTTTGATAAACTTAATCTCAGAAGCAGCTTTAAAACAAAAATGTTTAGCTTTATAGAAAATGAATACCCTCAATATAAATCCTTTTATAACAACATTTACATTAAGAAAGATAATACTTTTTGGAATGATTTATCATCGGAAATTGATGAATATTGCAGATTACACAACATAAACAACAAAATCTTTTTTGCCGGCACGTAAATTGCTTCTTGACCAAAATAAATTGCCGGCTTTTCCTTTTTGCGCATCAAAGGATACAGATGAATTTTTAACATCTTTTCCTTTTTTTGCTTTACGGTTAATAAAATACCCTCTTATAAAGAGGGTATTTATGTTATGCAGTTAATTTCAGTTGTTGGCTATCGTCTTTTGCTTCGTGTTTTTGAAATTTAGTTTTATAAAGAGTGAATGCACCGCCTAAAACTGCTATTGCTCCTGCAGTTATCCATAAAGGTTTATAAGACTTTGTGCTTTTGGCTGCTGATTTTGTAGTGCTGCCGGAATTTATTGTTTCTGCTGCTGTTTGAGCGGCATTTGATACTTCCTCTTTTAATTGAGCAGGAGTTTCTTTTTCAAGAAGAATATTTTTGAATTTAACTATTTTGGCAAACAGTTCGGGGTTAGATTTATCCAGTCCGTTCGCTTTAAATATTTTTTCCAATGAGTCCATTATATTAAATCCAAATCCTTCAAATAAAGAATTTTGATATGCTTTTTGGTAGTCAGACGGAACTTTGTATCTGAAAGAGGTTTCAGTACCTCTTCTGTGCTCATTGAAACGTTCTTCGCGCCCAAATACATCCATAAAGAAGAACATATTATTTTTTGCCGTTACAGCTTCTGCAAATTTGGCTTTTGCAAACAATACAGGATTTTTAAGCGATTCGGCATCAAGTTTAAGAATGCGGGCAAGAGGATTTATCGATGCTTGTCTGTGGATATTATTGTCATTACATATATCAGGTATGCCTTTTGCAATCTGCCTTAAAGGCTGAGGATCATGATTGCCCGGCCCGATTAAAAATTCATCAGGCGACCAGTTAAGTGTATGCAAAAATGCATCGTTTGACCCCCATCCCTCTTTTAAATATGTGCTGCCGTATACTTTTACCCTGTCTTTTAAAGGGGCTATTAATTTACCGTTTTCAAACATTGTAAAATCATCAGGGCCTGCATCAAATTCATAGATTATGTTATGCAAATCAAAATCATCACCTTTGACTTCTTTAACCCATTTCTCAATTAATTTTACTATGCTGTCGCCCATAGGCTTTTTGTTTTCGGGAAGAATTTTTGTTTCGCCTTTAGGTGTGATTACAGGTGTGACGTAATTCCAAGCAGCATCTACTCTAAGGACATCAAAGCGTTTTGCAGCCAGTTGTACTTTTAGTTTTAACAGCTTATGCGCATCACTGGTTTCGTCTAGAATTGTATCAAAGTTTATAGAAGGTATTTCCCAAGTAGGAACGCCTATGTAATGACCTTCTTTAAAGGCTTTAGGAAATGCTCTTACTTCATCATCACTAAAGTTTATTGCAATATCACCGCAATATTTAATCCCCTTATTATTTAAATTGTTTTTGCCTTTTGACATGTGCTCTGAAGCCAAAAATTGTTTGAATTTGAAAAACTCGCTGTCAGGCTCGCATTCTCTTGCAAAATTAAGCCAACTTTCATTTTCTTTTACAAATTTATTATATCTCTGTTTTAATTCAGAGTTTTCATCCAGTGCTTTAAAACGTTCATGTGCATTTTTTAAAATTTTATTCTGAGTGCTTTGCTGCCCCAGTATGTTTTCAAAGTTTGCGATGTTATCTCTTGTTTCTTTGTTATTAGCTTTTATAATTTCAGTTAGTTCATCTTTTGTTAATATAGATGAGTATTCATTTTCAGTAAGAAGTTCGGGACTAATATATTGGTCACCCAGAGCAAGGGAGGAACCGTTGTAGTGGTTGTTAACAAATTCCCCTGATGGTAAATCCTGAAGAATATTAAAATCAAGATAAGGATGCATATAATCAATAAATTCAATTCCTTTTTTTGATGCCAAATGTCCTATACCGGTATTTGCTCCTTCTGCTTGAGGAAGACTGGTTGACGGCATAATAAAAATTGAATGCCCTGTTTGTCCCGATAATTTTTTACTCTCTTTTACAGTGCTTGTGAATTCCTCAATTTCGTCGTTTCGCAATGAACGGCCGAAACTTAAATTAGGATTAATTCTGCTTACCTGCATAATTTTATAAACTCCTTTTATCCATAAGTGCTAATACAAAAAACGTAAATATTTTTTTTGCCTAAACTTTTTAAAATTCAATATTCTTTTTATAAGATAACACAAAATTTTATTTTAGATTATAATTTTTTTAACAGGGGGTGTTTAATATGAAAGTTTTACTAATTAACGGAAGCTCAAGAAAAGAGGGCTGCACTTTTACTGCTTTGACAGAAGTCGCAAAATCATTGGAAATGAACGGCATAGATACAGAAATTATTCATTTAGGTGCAGATGCAATTCGTGACTGCGTTGGATGCGGTGCTTGCAAAGGGAATGATAACGGCTGTATTTTTAAAGATGATATTGTAAATGAGATTATTGAAAAGGCGAAAACAGCAGACGGATTTATTTTCGGTTCGCCTGTATATTATGCTCATCCGAGCGGAAGAATTTTGTCATTAATGGACAGATTATTTTACGCAGGCGCAAGACATTTTGCATTTAAGCCTGCTGCGGCAATTGTTTCAGCAAGAAGGGCAGGAACTACGGCTTCTATTGATGCGATAACAAAACATTTTACGATTAACCAAATGCCTGTTGTGTCATCAAATTATTGGAATATGGTTCACGGTAATTCTCCTGACGATGTAAAACAGGATTTGGAAGGTTTACAGATTATGCGCGTATTGGGAGAGAATATGGCTTGGCTTTTAAAATGTATTGAAACCGGTAAAAATACAGGAATAAATCCGCCTCAAACCGAAAAGAAAATATGGACCAACTTTATAAGGTAAAAAATATCCCCCGCTTAAATTATGCGGGGGATTTTATTATATTAATTCAGGGGTCTTTAAAGCTCGTAATGAATTAAGGATTGCTATTAATGTAACTCCAACATCTGCAAATACTGCTCCCCACATTGTTATTATTCCAAATGCGCCGAGAATTAAGAATAATGCTTTTATTAAGAGTGCAAATATTATATTTTCTTTTACTATAACCATTGTTTTTCTTGCGATAAGTATTGCCTGAGCAGATTTTGAAGGCTTATCATCCATAATAACAACATCTGCAGCTTCGATTGCCGCATCAGAACCCATTGCGCCCATTGCAATTCCTATATCGGCTCTTGTTAAAACAGGTGCATCATTTATTCCGTCACCTACAAATATTATACTTTTATCTTTAGATTTTTCATCAATCAGTTCTTCGAGTTTTTCAACCTTTTGGAACGGAAGCAATTCTGCATAAACTTTATCTACATGAAGTTTCTCTTGTACTTTTTTTGCAGCTGCAAATGAATCTCCTGTAAGCATAACGGTTTTTATTGCTAAAGATTTTAATTTATCTATTGTATTTTCCGCATCATCTTTTAATTCATCTGAGATTACAATGTAACCTATATATGAACCGTTTTTTGCAGTATAAACTATTGTCCCTGCATCATTTGATTTAGTATAATCTATCTTGTACATATTCATCAAACGGCTGTTTCCTGCAAGAATTTCATCTCCGTTTATAATTGCTTTTACTCCGTTGCCGCTGATTTCTTCAATATCTTGTATTTTATTGTCTTCAAATGAATTGCCGTAAGCTTCTTTTAATGATAGAGCAATAGGGTGATTTGAATATCTTTCTGCAAGTGCTGTCAGGCTTAAAAGTTCATTTTCGGAAACGTTTAACGGGTGAATTTCTGTGACTTTAAATGTCCCTTTTGTTAAAGTGCCTGTTTTATCAAATACAACAGTCTGCGGTTTTGACAAACCTTCCATATAACAGCTGCCTTTAACAAGAATTCCTGCACGTGAAGCTCCTCCTATACCTGCAAAAAATCCCAGAGGAACAGAAATAACTATTGCGCACGGGCATGAAATGACAAGGAAAGTTAATGCTCTTTCAAGCCATATTGTAAACTGTGCTCCCTGTATTACCAAAGGCGGAATAACGGCAAGCAATATTGCTGCAAGCACAACAGCCGGAGTATAATACCTTGCAAATTTTCTTATAAATTTTTCGGCTTTTGCTTTTTTAGTGCCTGCATGCTCCACAAGTTCCAGAATTTTTGAAACAGTAGATTCTCCAAACTCTTTTTCAACCTTGATTTTTAAGTATCCGTTGGTATTTATGCAGCCGCTAACTGCATTGTCGCCGATTTTAATTTCTTTTGGAACGGGTTCACCTGTCAAAGCAGAAGTATCAACAGAGGCTTTTCCCTCAATTACAATACCGTCAAGAGGAATTTTTTCTCCTGTTTTAACTATTATGGCATCACCGATTTTTATATCTAACGGATTTTTTTGTATTATTTTTCCGTCAAGTTCTATATTTGCATAATCAGGTCTTATGTTCATAAGCTCTGATATTGATTTACGTGACTTTTCAACAGCTTTATCCTGCAAATATTCACCTGTTTGGTAAAGAACCATAACCATAACTGCTTCAGGGTATTCGCCGATTAAGATTGCGCCGATTGTTGCAATACTCATCAGAAAGTTTTCATCAAAAATTTCACCTTTTAAAATATTTTTAAAAGCCCTGTAAACAATATCTCCGCCTGCAATTAAATATGCAGCAACAAACACGGCAAATTTTGCAATGCCTGATAAATCGGCAATCAATGCAATAATAAAAATTACAACAGCTGCAAGTACTCTTTTAAGTGGCGTTTTACCGCTTCCGTTATGGATGTGTTGATGTTCATGGTGATGTTCGCACATAATATACCTCTTTATTAATTGAATAACCGTTCAACTATATTAGTATTATAATTGAATAACTATTCAATTGTCAAGTGTGCAAAAGGCTATTGTTAAGAAAATTTGACAATTGAACAATTGTTAAACTATAATGAATATATGGAAATAAAGAAATCTGATTGCGAAGCAGTCAATAATGATATTGTGGAAAAGTTAAAACCTGATATGCCTGATTTAAATGTTTTGTATGAGTTGTCAGACTTTTTCAAGGTTATGGGCGACGGTACAAGAATAAGATTATTGTGGGCGTTGGAAGAAGCTGAGATGTGCGTAAATGATCTTGCTGTTCTATTGGATATGACAAAATCAGCTGTTTCTCATCAGCTTAAAATTTTAAGAACTGCAAAGCTTGTAAGAGCTGAAAAGCGCGGAAAGAATGTTTACTATGCATTAAATGATAATCACGTAAAAGTGATTTTTGAAATGGCTTTAGAGCACGTATGCGAGTGATTAATGGTGAAGATGTTCCATTAATCTTGCAAGAAGCTGTGATTTTTCATGGAAACCTGACAGAGCGGCAATAACTTTTCCTTCTTTAAAAAGCATAAATGTGGGATAGCCTGAAACTACGTATTTTTTGACCAAATTCGGGCTTTTGTCCGAATCAACAACGCCAATCCAGATGTTGTTCTTGGAAAGTTCTTCTAAAATCGGGCGCTGCTTTTGGCAGTATCCGCACCAGGTTGCGTAAAATTCTACAAGCTTTAATCCGCTTTTAATGTTTTCTTCAAAATTATTTTCATTTAATTCTTTAATCATAACAGAATTATTAAAATCTGTATCTGCGCTAAATTAATCCCTCAACAGAGCAGTTTTCTATTTTATTTTTTGTTTGAGTTCGTTTCTAACATCAACAAGCGGACCGTTATTCGGGTTTCTTAGATTAGAAAAATACTTTCTTACATAAGTGTAAGGATATTTAGGAAGCCAGCTCAGTTTTATAAATATTGAAACGGTTTCAGCTCCTTGAGAAAGCATAAGTTCATCAATAGTTTCTTCATGAGCCGGAGAGATTGATGAAAATACTTTAATCAAGTAATCTGTAAATGTAAGGACCGAATATCCTGAAACAGCTCCCGTATCTGTTATCAGGTTGGTTACTTTGAAGTTTTTATCAGTTTTTACGGTAGTAATATCTTCAGGCAGCTGCAATTCTTCTGAAGCAATTCTTTCAATTTCATACCATTCGCCTTCATATTTTATGCGCATAATATTAGGTTTTGGCATGTAAATATCATCGAATTTGTTTTCAAGTATTGTACGTCCGTTTAAATCTACAACACCGTATTTATAATCTTTATATGTTAAAAACATTCCTCCGAAAAGCAAATCTATTTTTGTATATTCATGAGGTAAAATCATGCTGCCTTCCGCGTCATAAAGCCCGTAATTACTGTCATTGCCGAATTTTGCAAATCTACCGAGAACTCTTTCCGTGTGTGTATATTTAGGCTCAACTAAATATTCTCCGTTACTGTTAATCATGCCGAATCGGTTTTTCTTCTGCACAATGTAAGAAGATTTTCCAAGCTTGATTAATTTTTTGTATTCAGGCTGAACTAATATATTACCGTATGAATCTTTAAGTCCGAAAAGATTTTTTTCGCTGAAAATCGTAAAGGTTTGATTATCGGCAGAATGTGCAGAATTTTGTAGTAATAAAATAACAGTTAATATTAATATAAACTTCTTCATAACAGGATGATAACATAAAATTACTTATGTTATAATTTTTTTAAGAGGTTATGAAAAATTTTTCTAAAAAAACAAAGATTATAATATCTGTTGCGGCAATTGGAGCTGTAATTGCTTCTGCGCCTTTTGTTTTGTATTTAAAAGTGATTCCTTATGCTGTTTCAAGTCCTAAGGTTTTAAGTCATGTTCAAAATATTCTTGATAAACAGGCAGGATTAAAGCTTAATGTGAAAAGTCCTGTTTTAAATACCGCTTTATCACCCGAACTTGAATTTAAAGTTGAGGAACTATCGTTATATAATAAAGAAAATCAGGCATTACTGGCTGTACAAAATTTTGATACAAAAATTTCTTTTGCTAAAGTATTTAAAAAAATTATTATAGTGAAAAAGCTCGGAGCAGATGATATCTATGCAGATATTAATAAGCTTATGGCTCTTGCTCCGCAGCAAAAGCAAGAAACTCAAAAACCTTCCGACTGGTATTTTGACTTTTTTGATTCGCTTTTATATGTCAAAAAGTCCACAATATTATATGATGCAGGTTCAAACACATTATTAACATTGAATGCAGATAATTTAAGGGTTGATAATACTCAAAAAGTTATAAGATATGTGCATTTTGATATTAAAGCAGATATTGAAAAAGCTAAAAAGCACTTAAATATTGCTATTGCAGATAAAAATACGGTATTTATAAAAGATAAAAAAATATTTGTTCAAAACTGTGTTTTAAATATTAACAAATCAAAAGTTTATTTTAATGCTGATGCTGATAAGAAAAACAATTTTAATGTTGAAATATATTCAAATAAATTCGGCATAAAAGATGTAATCGAACTTGTTGAATCAAATATTATCGAAAATAATATTTCCGAAGTGCTGGCATATTTTAAAGATATTAACGGCAGGTTTGATTTTTTTGTAAAACATAACAATAATTCTTTAAACGGTTTATTAACATTAAATAAAGCTGATTTAAAAATTGTGCCTGTGAATAATCTGCCTGTAACATTGCAAAAAGGCAGTGTGGTGATGACTAAAAACGATGTTATTTTAAAAGATTTTGAGGGTTTTTATAATAACAAAAAAGAAAACCGGTTATCATTTAAAGCTACCGTCAATGACTATTTAAAATCAATTGACACTGACCTTGAAGCACATGCTGTTGTTACAAATGATTTTGCAAAGAACTATTTCTCAAATCTTGTAGGTGCTCCTGTAACCTTAACAGGCGGCAATACAAAAACAAAGTTAACACTTAAATCAATTAATAACAAAATTGATTTGGTCTGGCTTTTCGGTTTAAAACCGGGACAAGATATCCTGCTTGACGGTAATTCATTCAGTCCTGTAAATTACAGAAGAATGCTGAAAGCTGATTTGCATTTTGAGGATATGCTTCTTGGAATAAAATCAATTAATTATTATATTGCTCCTAATGAAGTTCCAAAGCTGAAAAAGAAACCTCAGCCTATAATGCAGCTTAGCGGTAACATTGATTTTTCAAAAGGAGATCCGATTGTAAAAGATTTCGGATTTGATATTCCAAAACCTTTGCCGAGCGAATTCTTGAACCTGTTTACCGGTGAAAAACTATTCAGAAAAGGTACATTCAGCGGTAATCTTAAAGTCGATAACAATGGGAAATATCCTGTAATAGATGGCAATATGTCAATTGACGGCATGAGAATTCCATCTCAAAGACTCGGAATAAAAAGCGGTAAACTTGTTACTGAAAACGGACTTGTCAGACTTTCCGCAAACGGTAAATGCAGACGTACGAATTATGATTTTAACGGTGACATCGTCAATGCGATTAAATTCCCTATAATAATAAAAGATGTTAATTTAACTGTGGATAATGTTGATGTAGAGCGTTTTCTTACTTTATCAAACAGCGCTCCCGTTAAAGAACCTCAGCAGGAAATTGTTCCTATTTCATATACAGTAAGCGATGAAGAGCCTGATGATAATGTTCAGACTTTTGATATGGGAAACGTTATTGTTGAAAAGTGCAACTTAAATATCTTAAAAGGATTTTATAAAGGTATAAACTTTGCTGATGTTCATGCAACAATGTCGCTGGATAAAGACAGTATATTAAAAATGTATTCTAACAGGTTCGAAATTGCAGAGGGGCATTCTTCCGGCAAAGTTGACTGTGATTTAAAGAACCAAAAATATAATATTGTTTTGGGAATAAAAGATGTTAATTCTGATATAATGGCAACTTCGCTTTTAAATCTGCCGAGAGAAATTTCAGGAAAAGCGAGCGGATTGATGGAGCTTAGTACAGATAAATCTATGAAGCTGAACGGTTCTATCAAATTTATTGTTCAGAACGGTACAATCGGTAAAATCGGATTGGTTGAGTATGTTATGAAGTTTGCTGCTTTATTCAGAAATCCGCTTGCAATGATTAGTCCTTCAACATTTTCTGATTTGGTAAATATTCCTGAGGGAAACTTTGATAAAATTACAGGCGAACTTTTAATTAAAGATAATGTTGTTAATCGTATGCAGATTAAATCTTATGCGCCTCAGTTAAGCGCTTTTATCGCAGGCAGATATGATTTAGAAAACAAAGATGCTTCATTAAGAATATACACAAAATTCAGCAGCCGAAATAAAGGTTTTGCAGGATTTTTGAGAAATATATCTTTAAACAGCCTTGCTAACAGAGTACCTTTGAGCAGCAGAAATGATGCAAATTATTATTCTGCAGAACTTGAAATGCTTCCGCCGATTGATGCTGACGAGAAAGATTGTCAGGTATTTCTGACTACTGTTGACTGGGATGTGGAAAATAACAATTTCTTATCATCTTTAAAGAAAATTAAATAATATATTGTTTGTTTGGGTGTGGGATTAATTATTTGCAATCTTGTTTAAATATACTCTTATGAAAGAATTAAAGATAAAAAGAGTATATGAAGCCCCTTCTCTTGATGACGGAGTGAGAATTCTTGTAGACAGGCTTTGGCCGCGCGGAATAAAAAAAGAAGATGCTCATATTGATTTTTGGGATAAAGAAATTGCGCCAAGTACAGAATTGAGAGAATGGTTCGGACATAAACCAGAACTGTTTGAAGAATTTTCAAAAAAATATATGCAGGAATTAAAGTCGCATGAGGATAGATTAAAAGAAATTAAAGAAATGCTTAAAACTAAAAATGTAACGCTGGTTTACGGTGCAAAAGATACCAAAGATAATCAAGCTGTGGTTCTTAAAAAAGTTATAGACAAAATTTAAAATATTATTTTTTAAACTTTATCTTAGCGAATTCAGGAATATCTAATTTATCCGTAAACACTTCAATGTAGCACATTTTTGTTTTTTGTTCTGTTTCAGCAAGCTTTAAGAGGTCATCAAACTCTTTATTTGTCTTTGCTTGTCCTGCAAAAACGTTTTTACCAAAAATTGATGGAAGTTTGGAATAATCCCATTCATTAATATTATTATAATCATCTTTAGGGTTTTTAGATAGCATTCTTTCAATTGTGTATCCTGAATTGTTTATGACAATAATTACAGGGTGCAGATTGTGCGCAATAATATTGCTGATTTCCTGCATGGTCAGCTGATGTGCTCCTTCGCCGGTCAAAAGTAGTGTTCTTCTATATGTTTTTGCAAAATTTATCCCCAATGCAGCAGGCGTTCCCCAACCTATTGAGGCCCAGAAAAACTGATTTTCAAACCTGAATTTGTCCGGAAACTTCATTGGAGCTGTACCGAATAATGCAATTCCCGTATCACAAATGAATATATCATTAGGTTTAAGAAATTCCTGTATTCTAGGGTAAAGATATTTAGAATTCAGGTTTTCTATTTTGGTTATGGCGGAGGGCTTATAGCCATGAATTTCAGGAGATTTTCTGCTTTTTTGTTTTTTTATACTATCAGAAAGATATTTTAACAAATCTTTCATAAATACATTCTCAAATTTTTGATTTTTTATAATTACATAATTGCCCTGAATATTTATCATATTGTCAGGATTAAAATCTAAAGGTGCATTGAATGTATTAAAATCACAATATATTGTTCCGATTGAAATTACACAGTCAGATATGTTCAAAGAGTCAAGAATATCTTTGCTTAACGTTTTGCCTAAAAAAGTTCCGAGATAATTTTTATGACTTTCGTCAATTATGCCTTTTCCCATTAGAAAAGAACAAAACTGAATATTTGATTTATTAATAAATCTTTCCGCTTCATATTCAGCATTAAATCTTTTAATAAGACTGTCAGTTATAACTATGGGATTAGATGAAGTTTCGATAAATTCTATGATTTTATTGCCTGCTTTTATCAATGCATCTTGTGATGATGTATTAATATGCTGTGGGGGATTATCATCTATTTCCCAATTGCAAATGTCTTTTGGAACAGCTATATAAACAGGTTTTTTAGTTCTGATTAGAGTTTCAATGCAGCTGTCAATTTCTTCTTTTATATTGCTGTCTTTTGTAATATAAGCAGCCTTAGCAGTTACCTTAGAATACATTTCAGCAAAATTGCAGTAATCAGGCGGAGCAAAATTATGGTGAATTATTGATTTTTCTTCAATATGCTTTGTTGAAGGTATTCCAACAAGCATAACAACCGGTATGTTTTCCGCATAACAACCTGCTATAGCATTTATGGCAGAAAGTTCGCCAACGCCGTATGTTGTTATTACGGCACCATAGCCGTTTAATCTTGCATATCCGTCTGCTGCATAGCCTCCGTTAAGCTCATTGGTAGAGCCTATCCATTTTACTTTATGGTTGTTTTCAACAGAATCTATGATATTAAAGTTGTAATCACCGGGTACTCCAAAGATATTTTTTATGCCTAAATTAGCCAGTTCTTGGATTATATAATCACTTACTTTGATTTTTTTCATAGTATTTATTTTAGTTACTTATTAAATAAATTTAATTCACCAAAAGAGCAGTAAAATTTATTGTAAATTCATCTTTACAATTCTTATAAAAAGGGCAAAAAAAATTTTTTAGAATGTTTTAATATAATATCTACTAAATTGATAGGAGTATTTTTATGAGAAAATCAAGAATTATTACATTTGCTGTAGCTGTTGCATTAACTGCTCAAGCAGCTTTCGCAACTAATATCAGCGGAGTTTCGGGAAACAACGGTACGTTCAATATCAATCCTGAAGTTGCAAATGGTGATACCGGTTTCAGACAATATGAAAATTTTTATTTATCTAAAGGCGATATAGCAAACTTAATTTTTAAATACGGTAATAGAGATGTAAGCAAATTTGTTAACCTTGTTGACGGTAAAGTTAACATTCAAGGTATTGTGAACACTATGCGTGACGGTAATTTTTATAACGGACATGCGATATTCATTTCTCCAAACGGTATGGTCGTTGGAGAAAGCGGTGTTTTGAACGTAGGTTCATTATCTGTTTTAACTCCGTCAAATTCAACTTATGACAAATTAAAAGCTAATCCTACTGCTATGAAATTAAAAGATGTTCAAAATGAAACTAACGCCGATATTTTAATCAGAGGTAAAGTCTTAGCAAGAGATAATGTTAACCTCCAAGGTGCTCACGTAATCCTTCCGGAAGGGTCAACTATCCTTAACGGCGTTCAAGACAATGTTGTAATTAAAACTCAAGAACAAGCTAACGAAATTTTATTTAAAAACTTAGTAAATACTCTTGATATGAATACAGGTGAAACTGAAATCAGAGATGGCAAAATCGTTATCAAATCCGATGCAAAAGAAGGCGGAATTAATATCAGAGGCGATGTTTACAATATGAACAAGGGCAGTATCAAAGTAGTAAATAATCAAGGTACTGACGGTATTAAAGTTACAGGCGGAGTTTACAACAAAAACGGCGACCTGGCTTTAGTTAACAACGCCGGTAAAACTCTTGTAAAAGGTACTTTACTGAACCAAAACGGAACATTATTGGTTTCTGATAACGGTGAAGGTATCCACTTGAATTCAGGTTCTTTAATCTCAAGTGACGGCGTTTTAAGCATTACAAACAAAGGTACTAACGGATTGTCAATGTACGGTGATGTTGTTGCGAACGGAAATGCTGCAATTGTTAACCACAAAGGCAATATGTACGTTGCCGGTAAAGTTGATTTAAAAGGAAATTCAACTGCAAACATTGTTAACGCTGCTAAAGATAACAGCAAATTCCAAATCGCTTCTTCAGGAAGTATTAAATCAGATAACAAAATTTATATGGAAAATAAAGCTGACGGCGGAATGTTCATCAACGGTGAAGTTACAGCTGCTAAAAACTTAAATATGGTTAACAAAGCTGGTGATTTCACAGTTAATAACAAAATTGCAGTTACAGAAGGCAACCTGACTGTTAACAACGCAGGAAATAAATTGGCAGTTGCTTCAAAAGGGTCAATCGGTACAACTAACGGCAACCTTGTAGTTAAAAACTCAGGTGCTAACGGTATGATTATCGACGGTACAGTCAGCAAATCAGGTGACGGTGTAACTTCTATTTACAATACAAACGGTGAAATGAGAATTAACGGTAAAGTTGATGTAAAAGACAGTAACTTGGGTATTGTAAACAAAGGTTCAGGATTAGTAATTGGTAAAAATGCTCAAATCAGCAATTACGGAACTAAAGAAGGTACTGAAAGCTCAACAAATATTATTAACACCGGTGAAGACGGCCTTATGATGTACGGTAAAATTGCAACAGATAAAACATTAAATATCTACAACGATAACGGTAAAATGGTTATCAACGGTGATATTAACAATGAAGGCGCAGATACTAACATCTATGGCAGACGCGAAAGCACAGGTATTTATGTAACTAAAAACTCTCACATTACGAATAATATTATCAGCACTGATGCAGACGGCAAAGTTGTTGTAAAACCTGCATACACAGGCGATGTAATTATCAGAAACGTAACAGGTAATGACGGACTTATTATTGACGGTCAAGTTGCAGGATACAAAAACGTTAACATCACAAACAATAAAGGTAATACAATTTTAAGCGGCAGCGTTGAAGCTAAAGATACTGCAAAATTTGTTTCAACTTCTACTGACGGTGAAGTTAACTTAAATAAAGGCGCTAAAGTTGAAGCTGCTGATATTAAATATGGTTTAATCAGAGGCTCTCACGTAAATAACAAAGGTGCTCAAATAATTAAAAGAAATTTAAGCTCACTATAAGAAATTAAATTTATAAACAGATAAGAGGAATATCTTTTGATATTCCTCTTTTTGTTATAGTTCTTTAAAAAAAAATTTTTAAAAGTACTTGACTGATAGCTGCTCTCAAGAATTAAAATAAGAAATATACATGGAAAGGAGAGATTAAAACATGGTTTTAGAAAAAATTAATTACCCTTCAGATTTAAAAAATCTGAATATTGAAGAAATGAATACCCTGTCAGATGAAATGAGAGATTTAATCATTAAAAAGGTTAATAGTACAGGCGGTCACTTGGGACCGAATTTAGGAATAATTGAAGCAACTGTTGCACTTCATTATGTTTTCAATTCACCGGTTGATAAGATAATTTATGATGTTTCGCATCAATGTTATCCTCACAAAATTCTTACCGGAAGAAAAGAAGGTTTTACCGATTCCGATAAGTATCATATATATACAGGCTACACAGCGCCGGAAGAAAGCGTGCATGATATATTTAAGGTCGGACACACTTCAACATCAGTAAGTCTAGCAGTAGGGGCTGCTAAGGCGCGTGATTTAAAAGGTGAAACAGGAAATGTTATTGCTCTTATAGGTGATGGTTCATTAAGCGGAGGAGAGGCGTATGAGGGCTTTAACAACGCTGCTGTTTTGGGAAGTAATATAATAATTGTCGTAAACGATAATGATATGTCTATTGCTGAAAATCAAGGCGGTTTATATCAAAATTTAAAACTTTTAAGAGATACACAAGGCAAAGCAGAATCTAATTTCTTTAAAACATTGGGATTTGATTATTATTATGTAGGCGAAGGTAACAATGTTGAGAAGTTAATAGAAACCTTCAAAAAAGTTAAGGATTTAAATCACCCTGTTGTTGTACATATTCATACCGTAAAAGGTCTTGGACTTGCTGCTGCTGAGCAGGATAAAGAAGCTTTCCACTGGATTCTGCCTCATACTCTTGATAAAAAAGAAGATGTAAAATCTGTTTTTACTGAAAGTTATGAGTCTGTTACTACCGATTATATTTTGAAAAAAGCGGAAAAAGATTCATCAATTATTGCAATTTCGCCTGCAACTCCCGGAGCTTATGGGTTTACACGCGAATTCAGAAATAAACTAGGTAAACAATATACTGATGTTGGTATTGCAGAAGAACACGCAACAGCTTATGCATCGGCTATGGCTAAATGCGGTGCAAAACCTATTCTGGCAATATTAAGTTCGTTTGTTCAAAGAACTTATGACCAGCTTTCTCAGGACCTTTGCCTGAATAATTCACCTGCTTCAATTTTAGTTTACTGGGGTGCTTTATCAAGCGGAGATGCTACGCATTTAGGCTCTTTTGATATTCCTTTAATGAGTAATATTCCTAATTTGGTTTATTTGGCGCCTGCTTGCAAAGAGGAATATCTCAAAATGCTTGATTGGTCAGTTGAACAAAATGATTATCCTGTTGCAATTCGTGTACCGTTCGGACAATTTGTTTCAACTGGAGTTGAAGACAAAACAGATTATTCTCAGCTAAACAAATATAAAGTTGAAGAAGAAGGAAGTGAGGTTGCAATAATTGCATTAGGTTCATTCTTCAAGCTCGGAAAAGAAGTCAGAGAGTATATGAAAGATAAACTTGGAATTAATGCAACGTTAATTAATCCTAAGTTTATCACGGGAATTGACGAAAAACTTCTTGAATCATTAAAAGATAGTCATAAGCTTGTAATTACACTTGAAGACGGTATTCTTGACGGCGGCTTCGGTGAAAAGATTGCTCGTTTTTATGGTAATTCAGATATTAAAGTTTTAAACTTTGGCGGGCTTAAAGAATTTACCGATAGAGTTCCGCTTGATGAGTTATATCAGCGTTATCATTTGACAAAAGAGCTTATAACACAAGATACGGCTGAATGTTTAAGCTTAGCCTCCGTTAAATAAGGAATAAGGGCTCAATTAAGAGCCCTTATTTTTTTTCTATGGAGAAGTATATAAATTATTTTTACTTTTTGTCTTCCCAGATTACATCTTTGGCATCAACTTTAGCATTTGCAATAGCTGCATTTTGAGCTTGTGCTTTGTCAATATTTTCGCTTCTGCCGATTTCTTTGCCATCAGTGTTTCTGACCACAGCTTCCCATTTGCCTGTTAAAGGATTGAACTTAGTTTGAACAAATGTTTTTTCTCTGGTTGTAATTTTTTCGAAATTACCGACTTTGCTTTTACGTTTATATTTCGAAGCCATGTCTTCATTCATATCGAAAAGCCCTAAGTCGATTTTACCGCCGTTTGGCAATCCGTTCAGTTTATTGTCTTTGTCGTAAGCATCATTATAGAAGTGAACTATTTCCATAGCTTGTTTAAATGTTAACGGTTTTCCGTCGGCATTTTCATACAATGCTGCCATTTGTGACCAGTATGTACCATTTTTATTTAAGTCCCACATTTCAACTTTATGTTCTGTGGTTCCTTTATATTTTGGTCTGATATCTTCCGGTGTAGGTTCCGGAGTAATATCTATGTCGTCTTCAGGCTCAATAATTGCCGGTGCCGGAGGAAGCACAGGAGGTTTATCCTGCCTTTCGATTACTTTTTGTCTTGCTGCTACCTCGGGTGTGCCGCCGTGATATTTAACATTTTTCATTGTAAATAAGCCTGCGATTGCACCTGAAATCCCGCCTGAAATTGCCATTCCAACAGGAACGCTCATATCGAATTTATGTCTGGCGCTTGTTGTACCTTTAGCTTCAACCTCGCCTTCGGCTGTAACTGTCCCTCCGCCTTCAACCTCGCCTTCAACGACTACGGTTTTTTCGAATTGAACTTCGCCTTTAGCGTTAACGGTTTGTTTATAGTAAACTTCGCCTTCAACAGGAACTTCTCGTTTAAAGTGTACAGTGCCGTCAACATCTACTTCTTTTCTGAAATAAGCTTCGCCTGAATAATGTTCTGTTCCGCTTGCTTCCCAGGGAATGTCTTTTACAACATTTGTTGTTTGTTCACCCATTTTGAAGTCGCCGTCCCAGTATTCTGAAACATATTTATCAGTAGATTGAACTGTACCGTTTGCATTCCAGTTTACATCACCTTCGTATGGTGTATAACCGTCAACAACTACTTTTGTATGATAAGGTTCATCGCCTTCTACAATGATAACATCATTATATTTTGCGTAGCCTTCAACTGTTACAGGTTGTTCGTATTGTGCAGTTCCCTTTACCGTAACATTTTGAGAGTATGCCTGTTTATAATTATATGCTACATCTTGTGAATATTTAATTATATCGGCATATTTGCCGTTTACAACTTTTGTGCAGGCAAAGCCTTCCATTAAACAGCCTCCCGCAAAGCCGCCGAGAGCTCCGGCAAAAGCTTTCTTAAATACGTGTTTAGCGCGCATAATATTTGTTTTATCTTTTTCGTAATCAAGTCCTGCAAGTTTTGCACATTTCTTTTGGAATGAGCGGTCTTTTTGCTTATCAGGAGCTGTCATATGCCCGAGCTTAGCTTCAATTTCAGGGTGTTTTCTCAAGAAATCTGCTCTTTTTTCAGGATCAGCATATTCAGGATAAGTTTTGGTTAATTCATTTTCAAACTCTTGAAGTTTAGCATGATCCATGCCTCGTTTGCGGTTTTTGATGCTGGTCAGATAATCCGCATCGTTATAAGCATCTTTTTCATCTGTTGTATCTATTTCATTTTCGTTTGATAAAGCTACGTAGTAGTCTTTAAATTTTTCACTGTTAAATTTGTAAGATTTTCCGTTTGCGGTAAAATCTCCTTTTTCACCATTTTTAGCTTCATCACAGAACAAATCAGGATTTTCCATGACATTTTTTCGCATTTCGCCTGTTAATGCTTTGTTATTGTCATCTTCTTTCCAGGAGCCGTCTTTATCCCAGTGAACAACCCTGTTTTTGACGCGTTCTTCTGCCAGCTCGCGATTTAATTTCGCTTCAGCCATATATTCGATTAATTCTTCTCTGTTATCTTCGACTTCTTGTGTTTCTGAAGCTTTAGCTTTTACAAGGGCTTTTGCACCTTCTTGCTTAAGTTTCTCTGCTTTTTCAGTGTCACCGTTTTTTATTGCTTCTTGAATTTTTTCTTGATATTTATTTGTAGTATTAATTGCTTTATTAAGGTGCCTGTTTTGAATTAATGAGTTAGCCATTTTGCTGTAAGTGCTGTCTTCAAGCTTTACAGACTCATCGAGGGCTTCACGATGCGCAATTAATTTAATTTCGGCAGCAGTCATTTCTTCTCGTGCACGAATATAGTTTTCTTTGTGTGATTCGTGAAATGCTTCGTTATATTTGTTTCTTGCTAGTTCAGCGTTTTTAGGATCTGAATAAAATGCAAGTTTTTGATTTAAAGTGTTTTTAAATTTTTCGGTTTCAGCTTCTGATGCAAATTCTTTCATGTATCTGTCTTTTAACAGAATTCTTCCGTCAACTGTTTTAGCCCCGTTTTCTAATGATGTTGCAAGTTGTTCTTTTTCTTTGGCATATACAACATCTGCAATATCTGTTTTTAATATTGACGGGTCTTTTTTATATAATTCTGTATATTCTTTTTTATACTGTTCATATTTTTGCTTTTGTAAAACCTTATTGTCTGCGAGGTCTACTTTTGGCTGCGGAACAGTGGCGGCTTCTTTGGAAGCCTGTGATTCGACTGCTAAACCTTTAACTTCATTATCTGCTTTCACAGCATCAGGGTTGCCGATAGGAACATTTGATGTATAAGTTCCATCTGCGTTTTTGGTAAATGTACCATTTTTCACTAAAGCTTCAAGCTGCTCCGGCTTGATTTTTGCAATGTACTCCTTAGAGACAATTTCATTTGCACACATAATTGATCCTTTCTGTATTCTTATTTATAAGAATACAAAGTTTTTATACTTCTCTTGAATATATAAAAACATTTTGATTATAAAAATTTCACACTAAAAGAAAACTCATGAATATGTGTTTGTCCAAAACCCTTGTACAGTAAGGATATTAGCCTCAAAAATTTATATTTACAAATCTTAATATAGTAGATGTAAAGAATATAATATATAAATATATAATAAATAAAATATTAATTGTTAAAATTTGTTAATTTTTACCCGAAAAAAGTCAATATTTATAATAAAAATTTCGTTTATATAATTATGCAAACAAAAGTGTAAAAATTAACGTGTAAACAAAGGATACAAAATGGAAAAGTCAAGATTATTTAACAGGGAAAAATTAAACAGACTTATTGCAGGTACATTATCATTTCTGTTTATAATGCAGCAATCGCTATGTTATCAGGTAATTGCATCTACAATTACAAATGCTGACGGAAGCGCAATTAATAAAAATCCGCAGACAGGCAACTTTGAAATCAGACCTGATGCTTTTAACGGTGATGTCGGTTTTAAACAATTCGGCAAAATTGAACTTTCCAAAGGTGATGTACTAAACTTCATTTACCAATGGTATCAACAAAACCAAACAGTTAATGGTAATACTGTTACTCATACTTATAAAACAGGTGATATCAATACGTTCATTAACCTTGTAAATGAAGGCGTAAATATCAACGGTATTGTTAATGCTTTAACTAAAATCGGAAGCAACGGTGCTCTTAAAACTGACGGTAATTTAATGTTTATTTCACCTAACGGCATGGTTGTTGGTTCAAGCGGTGTTTTAAATGTTGGTAACTTATCAGTTATTACACCTACTCCGACATCTTACAAAACTTTATCAGACAGCTTGGCTTTACCTCAATCTTCAAATTATGCCGTAAAAGAAACGACAGCTCATAACGGTGTTATTGATCCTGGCAGTATTGTATATGATAAAGACACTATAGTTGGTGTTGCAACAGATAAAACATTTAATGCAGGACTTTTAGAAGCAGGAACAGGTGCAATTTCAATTAACGGTAAAGTTTTAGCAAGAGGTAATGTTGAATTAAACGGCGGAACAGTTGCAGTTGGTAATGGCGGTTTGCTTTTAGCAGGTGTAGGTAAGGATACTACCGTATTTAAAACAGAAGATGCGGCTACAACATTATTTGATACTCTTGTAAACACAGATAATATGAATACAGGTTCAGGATTTGCTAATTCAAACGGTAATATAGTTATTACATCTTCAGTAGGCACTTCTGTCGGAGCTAATGCAAAGGTTAGAAACTATGCAGCTAACAGCAATATTACAATTAACAATTCAGGTGCTGACGGTGTAAGCATCTCAGGTGAAGTATCAAACCCTAACGGTAACTTAACGATTAACAATGCCGGCGGTGAACTTCTTGTAAATACTACAGGGCTTTTGAAAAACAAAGGCAACATGCTTCTTGTAAACAACGGTGCAGGTACAGGCATAAACCTTAACGGAACAATTACTAATACAGGTAATTTGACAATAAACAACGAAACAGGTGCTAACGGCTTATTAGTAGGCGGCGGTATTGTTACAAACAAAAGCGGTACGGCAAATATTACAAACAACAAAGGTTTATTAAAAGTTGCTCAAGGTGCTAAAGTTGTAAGCGAAGGCACATCATTAACAGTAACAAATACAGCAACAGGTTCAGGCACAACCATTGCGGGTACCGTTGAAAACAAGGCCGGCACTGCAACAGTTGAAAACAGAGCAGGTGAATTACTTGTTGATACAACAGGTTTAATCAAAGGTTCAGGTTCAAAATTAACAATTAAAAACAGCGGTTCCGGATTAAGAATTGCTGCAGGCGGTGCTGTTCAAAATACAAATACATTAGAAATCTCAAACAGCGGAGCAAACGGATTAAATGTTTTAGGCTCAATTACAAACAATGGTACAGCAACCGTTACAAATACATCAGGATTATTAAATGTTGGTGGAACTGTTACTAATACAGGTGATTTAACAATGACAAATGACGGTTCAGGTTTTACAATCGGCGGAACCGTTACAAACAACACAGGTGCAGCTAAGTTAACAAACAATAAAGGTTTATTAAATGTTGCAAACGGCGGTTCTGTTGTAAGCAATGGTACATCATTAAATATGACAAACTCTGCAACTGGAACAGGCATGACAATTGCAGGTACTGTAAACAATACAGCAGGTACAGCAACAATTGATAATAAAGCCGGTAATTTGCTTGTTGATACTACCGGAAGAGTTATTGGTAAAGGTTCACAATTGACAATGAAAAATACAGGCTCTCAATTGCGTATTGCAAATGGTGGTTCTGTTACAAATACAAATCAATTAACAATTTCAAACAGCGGAGCAAACGGATTAAATGTTTTAGGCTCAATTACAAATACAGGTAAAACTGATATTTCTAATACAGGTGCTGCAGGTATTAATCTTGATAACTCCGGTACTATTACAAACAACGGTTCTTCATTAAATATTACCAACAGCGGTGCTTCAGGCATTAATGTTAAAGGACTTATCAAAACTACAAACAGCGGAACAGTTAATATTACTAACAGCAATTCAAACATTGTAATCGGTGATAATTCAGCAAACGATAATTATATTACTTCTGACGGTAAAGTAACAATTACTCAAACAAACGGTAATATATTAAACTCAGGTCATAAGAAAACTCATATTAAAACTACAAACGGTGCAAACTTAGTAATGAACGTTACTAACGGTGCAATCGGTACAGAAGTAGGACCTTGTAAAGGCGGTATCTGCACAGGTATCGGCGCTGATTCAAGAGATTTAACAAAATCAGTTAACGTTGCTGTTGACGGTACTGTTAATGCAACAAGTACTAAAGGTTCAAACGCTTCATTAATTAATTTGGCTAGCTTAAATAAAGATATGAAAGTTGATCAAATTAAAGCTGACGGCAGAGTAATTCTTCTTGCAGATAATTCAAATTCTCCAACACAAACTACGGGCGGAACAAAATACAGCATTTTGAACAGAACTTCTAACGCTGCTAATCCAAACGTTGAAGGTGCAGGAATTTCTATCATTGCAAGCGGCAATATCGGTGAAACAGGTAAAGCGTTAACATTCAGACAAAACGGAGTTTCTCCAATATTCAACGGTGATGATGCTACTCAGCCTCATATTGTTACAGACATAAATAAACCTTCTTACGGCGTTGATATGCTTGCAATCGGTAATATCAATGTAGCAGGAATGGATGCGGCTGACGGTACAAAATTGAACACTAATGTCTGTGCAATCATTTCAAGAGAAGGAAATATTGATGCATTATTCTCAGGTGATACTTACATTGGTGAAACTACGGCTAAAAATCAAATTAATATAACTACTCGCGGTAAAAATTTATATATTGACCATTTAGGAGAAGTTCCAAGTTATGCAACTGATTACTATGGACCAAATAAAAATATTGTTCCTGAAAAAGTAAAACTTGTTGCACTTGACTTAGGCAGCTATCTTGACCCTAGTGAAGCTCCTGAATATGAGCACGCAGCAGATTCTACAATCGTAGTTAAAAACGGTAAAATTAACGGTCAAGGACAAGGCAGACCTGCTCACGAACAAGATTTAACATTAGTTGCAGATAATGCTTACGCAGGCGGTTATTACTTCAATATGGGTAAACATCGCGGCGAAGATGGTAAATCAACAGTAGTAAAAGATTCTACAACAAATCCTATAAATACTCCTGACGGAAATGCTATTTCAATCAGAGGCAAAGCAGTAAGACCTGATGATGTTGAAGCAGCTGGAGGTGAGACAGCGGATCGTAATTACTATTACGGCGGCAGCTCACAAGGCGATGATGAAGGATATGACGGTGTTGATGACCCTAGCAAAAAAGGAACTGAAGATGATGACGATAACTTAGTAGTTCCTAAGGATGAAGAAGAAAAACCAGATCCTGATACCGATACCGACACAGATACAGATACA
>UNSJ01000006.1 GCA_900548405.1 Candidatus Gastranaerophilales bacterium
ATGCATAACCCAATGTCGCGGGTCCAGCGGCTACGCTGGTTGCTCCTTTCGTTATTATCATTATAAAATATTTTTCAAATTTTTCAACTTATGATACAAATTGAATCAATTTACGCACATCCTTATTCCAGATGCCGTTCCAGTTGCGAATAATAACATCAGCAGGACATATTCCCTGAAGCGTATATTCTTTTATTGCATCAAGATATTTTTCTTCATAATTACTTTGACCTATTAATGATTTTTCTGAGATATAAAGTATTTCCTTTGCAATATCTTTAACTGCATATTTACCTATTCTGGTTTCCATAGCAGTTTTCGGAACATTATATCTTAACTCTGAATAATCAGGATAATCAAACGGTTTTAACAAGTCTTCGATTTCCTCTATTGCAGAATGACTGTATAAAATACTTTTGTAAATTGCAAGAATAGAATATTGTAAGTCATTACCTACACAATCATGATTTCTGATTTCAATAAAATTACGCAATCTGACTTCAGGGAAATAAAGATTTGCATGAAGTCTGAAATCATCAATATCAGCCTCAAACCCTTGAAATCCTTCTTCCATAAACTGATTAAAGCTTATCTTACCGTTTATAGGGATTGTTTCACAATTACGGTTTATAAAAATCATAGGCGACTCAAGTACATAGTCAACGTAATCTTCAAAAGAAAGATGACCATCAATCTGACCCGCAAAACCGCATCTGTCATTATCAGTATTCAGCCAGCTAAGCGCTCTGAAAGTTTTATAACCTGTTTCAACGCCCCCTCTGATTGGAGAATTTGCAAACATTGCAGTAAGAAACGGAGTTAATTTATTTGCGACCCTGAATTTAATTGAAGCATCTTCTTCACTGTCAAAATCAAAACATGCCTGAATACCTGCTGTTTCTCTCATCATAACATCAGAAAGAATTCCCCAAAGATACCTTGCCATAAGTTCATATCTTCTTTTTGGAATCAGGCTTATTGTCTTGTGTGTTGATAAAGGCGAAACACCGTAATTTAAAAGTTTTATTCCGGACTTATCCAAAACAGGTTTCATTTTTTTATCAAGTTCAGTTACTTTCTGCTTCAATTTCTCGATTGTAAAATCAGGCTTTAAACTTAATTCAACCTGACATCCCGGTTCAAGAGTAATAGTATCATGCTCTTGTTTAAGCCCGATGATATTGTAATCATCAGTTATATAATCCCAATTTTCTTCTTTGGCAAACGCCCTGAGAAAATTACAAACACCTAAATCAGAATAATAATCTGCCGCTTTAGACGTAGATGTAAAAATCGGCAGCCTTTCATATTCAATGCCGACCTTGTGCTCGCTTTTTGGTTTGCATCCGCATTTGAAAAGCTTTACTATTTCTTTTTTCTCTAATTTGGTTTTTTGTAAATTACTCAATTTTTTAACCCCCGTTCATTATAGCATCTACAAAACTAACAAAAAACTTTTTTTAAAACATTTGCCTGTGTGTGGTATTATTATAGGTAAGATGAACTACTTCGAAAGAGCAAAATACTTTAAAACTAAAAAAAGACTTGGTCAAAACTTTCTTATTGACGGTCAAGCAATCAGTGATATTATTGATTTTGCAGAAATTCAACCTGATGATACGGTTATAGAAATCGGACCGGGTGTGGGATTTGTAACAGAACAGCTGGTTAAGCATGCCAAACAGGTAATTGCAATCGAACTTGATGAACAGGCAATTAAAGAACTTGAAAAACTTAATGCCCCAAATCTTAAAATAATTCACAACGATATATTAAAACAGGACTTGTCGGAACTTTGCGAGGGTAAAGTTAAAATAGTTGCAAATATTCCATACTATATTACAAGCCCGATTATTGCTCATCTTCTGGGTGAAATAGATGATTTGAACAACAAAAACAGAAACAAGATTACGGATATTCTTCTTATGGTTCAGGAAGAAGTTGCAAGAAGAATGGTTGCGGATGAAAATTCACCCTCAAAACAATACGGTCTTTTAACAATTCTTTCTCAATTTTGGGCTGATGTTGAAATCGTAAGGCTTGTGGGCAGAAAATCTTTTTATCCCGCACCGAAAGTTAACTCCGCAGTTGTAAAATTACGGGTAAGAGAAAAACCTCTGCTTGAATTAAGCGATTACTCCCATTTCAGAAAAACCATAAAATCAGCATTTTCACAGCGCAGAAAAAATATTAAAAACTGCCTTCTTTCAGGCGGCTTTGCAAAAGAAAACATTCAAAAAGCCCTTGCTAAACTCGGGCTTGACGAAAATGTAAGAGGCGAAAAGCTCTCAATAGAAACTTTCGGAGCTTTGTCGGAGGCTCTTAATGAAAATTAAAGTTCAATGTCCGGCAAAAATAAATTTAACATTGAAAGTATTGGATAAACGCCAAGACGGTTTTCACAACATTAAAAGCATAATGCAGACAATCAGCCTTTATGATTATCTGACAATCACATGTGAGCCAAGTGCAAAATTTGAAATTAATCTTTCAGGCACAAGCACTGAAATTCCTTATAACGAAAAAAACCTTGTTCATAAAGCGATAATGCTTTTTGTTGAATATGCAAACCTTTCTCCCCATAAAATCAATGTTTTTATAGAGAAAAATATTCCTGTTGCGGCAGGTCTTGCAGGTGGAAGCACTGATGCTGCGGGAACACTTTTCGCTCTGAATGAAATTTTCAACAAACCTTTATCCAAAGAAGAATTACATAAACTCTGTGCAAAACTCGGTTCAGATTTAAACTTCTGCCTTGAAGGAGGAAGGCAAATAACTGAGGGACGAGGAGAAATATTAACCCCTCTTGAATTTGAAGAATTTAAAGTATCTCTTATAAAACCTTTAAATCTAGGCATAAGCGCAAAAGAAGCCTACACAAAATTTTCAGAAAAAAGAAGCAGCAATTTCACATCAAAATTCGGCTCCCGTGAAACTTTTAAAAATGACCTTGAATGGGCAGTAATTGATGATTATGAGGAGCTGAAAAATATAAAAAATTTATATCCCGATTCTGTAATGTCAGGTTCGGGCTCAACTTATTTTAGTGTTAATATGGAGTTTAACCCCGCTCAGGATTATTGGGTTGCAAACAATCTTAAAGCTGTTGCCGACGGAATTTGTGTTGCAAAATAAAAGACCTTCCTGACAGTTGGAAGGTCTTTTTTATATTAAAGGAGACGTAATATTGTTGATACTTATGCTGCTTTTTTAGGTTGTTGATTTTGTTGTGCTTCAGCCATTGCAGCGTCACGTTCTTCTGCTGAATTATAAATTTTGCTTCTGTTACCGTTACAATCAACGTAGAAATATCTTGCATTACCGTCAGCAGCTTTACCTTTGTATCTCTTGAATGTTTTTGAAAATTCTGTTGCTTTTTCTTTTACATCCGCATCACAGTCTACATTATATTTTTTACCGTTGATTTCAGAATATAAACGAATTTTATCCGGTTGTGTTTTTTCATTGTATTTAATTCCATGTTTATCTTTCAGGTAATGTACAATATCTAAGATTTCTTTGTTTTCTTCTTTTGTTCTCTTATTTGGATCTAAAGTGAAACCTGAGCCGTCTTCACGTTTGTACTTAGCTGCAACTATACCTGTCCAGTATTCGCCTTTTTTAACTTTATAATCGCAAATTTCTTCATGTACTTCATCCGGAGTTAACGGACAAGGTTCAACAGGAGGCTCAACCGGAGGTTCTACCTGAGGCTGAATGGGCGGCTGCACAGGAGGTTTAACTGGAGGCGGTATAATTTCTTTACCAGGTTCATAAACCTTAGCTTCTTTGTTTCCTTTATCCTTGATAAATCCCATTGTTGCCAAACCGATACCGACACCTAATAATGCGCCTGCTTTTGCACCCTGTCCTGCTGAGCTTAAGCCTGATTTAGCTTTTGCTGTTGCTGTATCGGTTGAAGTTGCTGTATCGGTTGAAGTTGCAGATTCAATAATATTACCTGCTTTATCATAAATATTTGCTGTTGCGTTTGATGTTGAGGTAGCAGTTGAAGTAGCTGTCGCTATAACATTACCTGCAAGAAGTCCTGATGCGCCCAATGCTGCACCTAATCCTGCTGTTGCTGCTGTAACACCGCCGACATACAAGCCTCTGTATAAACCTGTGTTGTCTTTTTCATATCCGATGTTGGATTTTTTTGCAACATCTTTAATAACGCTTGCTTTAACATTATGTTGTTCTGCAGCTTCACGTCTTTCTTTCAAGCTCAAATAGAAATTATCTGTTTCGCCTTCTGATGTATGAAGATTTGCAAAATCGAATGCTGCTTTCTTAAATTTTGTGCTTGAGAAGTTTCCTTTTTCATCATAAAACATTTCTTTATTATTTTCTATGAATTTGCGAGTCTTTTTACCGCTTACATATTCATTTTCAATTAATTGAGCATCAGCTTTATTCTTTGCCTCTTTTTTGCTCAAACCGTCTTTTCTGTATTGTTCAATTAATTCTTTTCTTTGAGTTTCGCGTTCTTTTTCTGCTGCTTTGTATTCATTTTTATCAATGAATACTCTTGTTGCGTAGAAATCTTCTTCGCGTTCTTTATTTTTTACATAATTTTTAGCCATTTTTTCGGCTTGCTTTTCAGATTCAACTTTATCCTGACTTCCTTCAATGCCGTGTTTTAAGAAGTTTTGTTTAGCTTCTTCTTCAGCTTTTTTACGATCAGCTTTTGTTAAAAGTGTTCTTTGAATTTCTTCATTAAGTTTAGCTTTTTCCGCTTTTTCTTTTTCAATTGTATCTGTAACTGCAACTTTAGGTTTATTAGCAGACACAGCATCAACTCTTTTTACGTCTGTCATTGTTTCCCCTTTCAATTTTCCTCGTGACAAGAAAATTAATTTTATAAATATCCCCTATACACTTATAAAAAATTTTTGTTTATGAAAATTGCATGATTGTGAAAATTTTTCTTTACATTTGTTAACAAAAATCACCTGCAAGACTATTCCAATAAAAAAACTATGGTGTATTATGTTATTATGGCGATATTAGAGGTAAAAAACCTTAATTTAGGATTTAACTGCGAATGCGGATTCAGACAGGCATTGTTCGATGTATCATTTTCTCTTGAAAAGGGTAAAATGCACGCGCTTGTGGGAGAATCTGGATGCGGAAAAACAATCAGCGCAATGAGTATATTAAGGCTTCTTCCAAAAACAGCAAGAATAACAGACGGTAAAATTATTTTTAAAGAAGAAAACATTCTTGAACTACCTGAAAAAAAGATGCAGCAGGTAAGAGGGGCTAAAATTGCATTAATTCCCCAGGATCCTATGACATCTTTAAATCCTTTATACACCGTAGGAAACCAGCTTATTGAAGTAATAAAAATTCATCAGGGACTTGAAGGAAAAGAAGCATATAAAAAAGCTCTGGATGCTTTAGAAGCTGTACAAATCCCCTGTGCTGCGGAACGCATGAAAGCTTATCCTCATGAGTTTTCAGGCGGAATGAAACAGCGCGCAATTATTGCTATGGCTTTAGCTTGTCAGGCAGAAATTCTTATTGCAGATGAACCCACAACAGCTCTCGATGTTACTATTCAGGCTCAAATAATGAATCTTCTGGACAAAATAAAAAAAGAACGCGAAACTGCAATATTGCTTATTACTCACGATTTGGCTCTGGTAGGCGAAAATGCTGATTACATCTCTGTTATGTATGCAGGAAGAATTGTAGAAAACGCTTCATCCAAAGAGTTTTTCAAAAAACCTAAACATCCATATTCGCTTGCGCTCTTGCGTTCATTGCCTTCAAACAGAGGGAACAAACTTGCGACAATTCAAGGTCAGCCGCCTTCAATTCAGCAAAACATATCAGGATGCAGATTTCACCCGAGATGCGAACAGTGTTTTGAGTTATGTATAACGCAAATTCCTCTTTTGGAAAATATAGGCGATGAACATTACTGTGCCTGCTTGCGGCAAAGCCGCTCTCCACGCGGATAAGTCTTTTAGAAGTTCTCAAATCCCCGTGCCTTCTTTTTGCGGCAAAGCCGCTCTCCACGCGGGTAAGTCTTTTAGAAGTTCTCAAATCCCCGTGCCTTCTTTTTGCGGCAAAGCCGCTCTCCACGCGGATAAATCTTTTAGAAGTTCTCAAATCCTCTTGGTTTATTTTTTAACTACTCTTGAAGGATTATTTTCATTTTCTTTGGCGTGTTTTGCATTAGTATGCAATTTTTTTGTGGCAAAGGCTAAAACTCCCAAAGCAACAGCTCCGCCAAAAATCATTAAACCTTTTTTCGGAAATGATTTTTTAACGGTCTGTTTAGTTTGTCCAATAGGATTTTCATACCAGTTTTTATTTATAAAAATATCTTCCGCATTATCATAAAATATTTTATTCAAAGCACTTTCTGCTTCCTGAGGTTTTCCGTTATAGAACTCTTTAACTGTTTCTTCAATAAAATCAGCAAATTTACCGTATTTTTCTTTATCACCCATTTCCGCAATAGGCGTATCAGAACCGAAAAGAATACGTTCAGGACCTATTTTATCAAGTGCATGTTTTATAACATTTTTGTTTTGTTCTGCATTCTCCCACAAGCCTGTAAGCCAGGAAACATCAACATACAAATTAGATTTTCCGGCTTTAACCGATTCTGAAATATTGTCTATTGTTTTCATAAGCTGCTCGGGAGTAGACATCAAATCAATGTGATAAAGCACAACGGGAAGTTTTTTATGTCTTTCAGCAAGTCGTATAATATCAACAGGATTGGATTTTCCATCGGTTACGGAATGGAAAACACACGGCATAGCTTTATCTTCCGCAAGAGATAAATATGCGGCATAAGCATCAAAATTATCTTTTATAGCCTTATCGGTATTTGTCGGGTGAAATTTCATACCCACGAAATTTCCAGTCTTTAAAATATTTTCTGCAACACCTATGCCTTTTGATATTCCGGGCTGGCAGGAAAGAAGCGGATATAATTTAACATTTCCGTTACCTGCTATTCTTTGAATTTCTTGTGCTGCATTCAGTTCGGACATGAATTTTTCGCTTCCTTCAGCGTTCAGCCCCGATACAGAACTTACAAGAACTTTTTTTACGTTATTTATTTCGACTGTATCAATAATGTTCTGCGCAGTATAATTAAATGTCTTATTATGAATACCATCATACATTTCTCCGACATGTCCCTGTACATCAAACTTTCGTCTGTCACCTGTAAAAGACGGACTTAACATTTGTACTGATTGAATTTTCATTTTCTTTTAACTCCTTACATAAAGAACCACAAAATGATTTTTGCATACTTAGCAATAAAGACCATAGCAAAACTAAAAACAAAATCATATATAATTTTTATACCGCTCTGCGCAACAATCCAGCCGTTCATAAAAGCCCAGCCCTCATGTTTTAAGCCTGCGATAAAAAGCATATATAATACACCGATTAAGTGGATTGTTAAAACACCCACGAGAACTGCATGCAGCATATTTCTGTTTGTAAAACCGCTTTTCAAAATAGAACCCGCAAAAAATATAGCAGGAATATACGCAAGAATATAACCGAAGCTGTATTCAAAAATATATTTAGGTCCTCCTCCGAGTGCAAAAACAGGAATAATAAAAAGACCGAGCAAAATATATAACAAAATGCTCATTGTCCCGAATTTTCTGCCAAGAAATGCTCCTATAAACATTACGACAGGTATTTGCGGAATCAGTTTATAAGTATGTATAAAATCAACAACGTTTAATTGTTCTCCCGAAAAAAGTCCTGACGGGATAATAAAATGCGTAACATTAATTTGAATAAATGTCGCAAGAATTAACAAAAACGTACAGCACAAAATCAAAAGCAAGCTTCCGAACGACAATCTGATGCCTTCAATCTGCTTTTTTATAACTCTTATTTTGGGAGTTGCGGCTGTGTCTGTCATAGAATATTAATTTTCCCCTTTAACTCAACAATATTTTTTTCATACACTGACTTAAATTTATCGTAAAAAATATTTTCTGTCCACATTATTAAGGCATCTTCATTATTGTCCTGATAGTATCCTTTACGTGACCCCAGTGATTTAAAACCGTATTTTTCATAAAGCGAAACAGCAGGGAAATTACTTACTCTGACTTCAAGAGTAATATATTTTGCCATATTACGGTAACATTCTTCAATTATGGTTACAAGCAAAGACTCACCTACGTGTTTGCGTTTGTACTCAGGAGATACGGCAATATTAGTGATATGCGCCTCCTCCAAGATTTGCCAGCAGCCTGCATAAGCTATTAATTCGTCATTTTGATTATAAACACTGTAATATCTGGCAAGATCATTCGAAAGTTCGTTATAAAAAGATTCTTTAGACCAGTGATGCTCACCGTATGCTTTTGCCTCAATAGCAATTACCGCATCCACGTCTGATTTTTGCATAGGTTTCATCTTAATGCTTAACATACTTTGATTTTAGCATAGAAAAAAGTGAGATGAGGGTTTATTAAATTTTATTTACCTATTGATTTAAACGGCTCAATATGATATAAATGAGATTAAGAGAGACTAAGTTTAGGAATTAAAAAAATGAAGAATGTAGTTGTTTATACAGATAAAAACGAATCAAAGTTAGCTGATGTATTGGCTCAGATTGATGATACAAATGTCAGAATTGAAAGTGCCGAAAATTTAAAAGATTACGAAATCTTAAATCCTGGACTTATCGTTATTGAAAGCGTTCCTAATATTAAAGATATTTTAATGACAACAAAATTTAAAGCTCCAACACTTTTTATCGGCGATGTTTTCAAAGGCGCTACTGTAAGAGCTGTGATTTTTGACTTTATCAAAACTCCGGTTGACAATATTGAACTTGTAATCAGAGCTAACGCATTGCTGAAATATAAAGACCTTAGAGATAAATTGAAAGTTGTTTCTACAACTGATGAACTTACAGGGCTTCATAACAGAAAATACTTACAAGAACGCCTTGAACAGGAAATTTCAAGAGCAAGACGCTACGGCAACAAACTTTCCTGCCTGTTGTTTGACCTTGACTTTTTCAAAGTTGTAAACGACATTTACGGATATGAATGGGGCGATGTTCTTTTACGCTCAATTGCTGATAAGTTAAAACAATTAATCAGAAAAGAAGATATCCTAACACGTTACGGCGACGAGGAATTTCTTCTAATTCTTCCAAACACATCAGAAGAAAATGCGTTCTTGTTTGCGGAAAGATTTAGAAAAGATATTGAGAGAATGGAATTTATACCTGCAGGTGAAGAAGAAAGACATCCTATAACAATTTCGGGCGGAATTTCGACTTACCCTTGCATTGAAAATACTGACGAAGATGCAAACACAATTATCCGTTATGCAGAGCACGCATTGTACAATGCTAAAAAACGTGGTAAAAACAAAATCATCCAATTCTCACAAATAAATTTAGGTGAATAAAAATAGTCAGGCTTACTCATCAATAAGCGTGAAATCATCACCGAGAATGTCTTCTAAAATTTTCACGAATTCAGAAGGTTTTACTCCCAATGCCTCTGCAATTTTCCAAAAAGTTACAAATTTACAGTCAATTTCTGCTCTTTCAATTTTGCCCAAATTGCTGTCATTAATTCCGTATTCATTTGCAAATTTATTACCTGAAAGTCCAATTTGATTTTCACGAATGTTTTTAACAACCTGACCAAACAGTTTTCTTAAATGTAAACTTTTCTCATCTTTATATTGCATTTAATTATAATAAATAATATTATTGTTTTTGTTCCGTTATACATAACGAAAGCAGTGATTAATATGGTATACTAGTTGACAAACAGTTACTTCTAGATATTTTAAACTTATATAAGAAAAACAAAATCGTTCAATTCTTACAAATAAATTTAGGTGAATAAAAAATAGTCAGGCTTACTCATCAATAAGCGTGAAATCATCACCGAGAATGTCTTCTAAAATCTTTGCTAACTCGGAGAATTTCAACCCGAGTGCTTCTGATGCTTTCCAAATAGTAGAAATTTTACTATCAACAATACCGTTTTCAATTCTGTTTAAGTTGCCTCTATCCAGACCATATTCATTAGCAAGCTTAGAACAAGATAGACCGGTCTTTTTAATACGTATATCTTTGATAATAAGACCAAGTGCTTTGTTTAATTGTAAAATTTTTTTATCTTTGTGTTGCATAAAAATCTCGTAGAATAGATTAACATAAATCCTCAAGTGAACGCAAAATTTTATAAAGAGCTTTTTTCTTTTTAAATGACAGATTGTGATAAATTTTTAAATTCATTGCATCTAGATTCTTTTCGTTTGTTTGATGTTCATATTCAAAAAGCTCATCAGGAGTAACATTTAAATTAACCATTATTTTATATAACTTAGACACATTAGGTGTCCCTTTACCATTTTCAAAAGGACTATAATTAGAAGGTTCCATATTTATTTTACTGCACAGAGTTTCTTGTTTGAAACCTTTAGCCTTCCTGATTTCTTTTAATCTTTTTGCAAATTTTTTTATATCAAAATCCATATTATTATAATATATTCATTGACTAATTTTCTAAATCTTAAAACAGATAACTTTTTAACAAAATATTATTGATTTTCATAATTTATTAGTCATTTTGCAAGTGACTTGATAAGATGATAAATATTTATTTTTACATCTTCTGGAACTCTGCTTAAATTTTCGATAATCTCAATGTCTTTGTAATTTTGTACATTTTCATTGAAAGAAATAAAATTTAGTAAATTATTAGGTTCAATTTTTAAAACTTCTATAATATTGCAGAAAGTAATAAATGATGGAAAACTTTTTCCAGTTTCTATTCGACTTAAATTTGTTGCATCCAAATTTATAAGAGAGCTAAACCTGTCTTGAGAATATCCAAGTTTTTCTCTAAGATTTCGTAACTTAATACCTAAAAGCCTTTTTGCATCTTCTTCATTCATTTTTTAATGATAGAGTATTTATTTACAAATGTTAATCGCGCCAATATACATATTTGCATATTATTAGTGTTTTCATTAAAATATTATAAAATAACATATTTTTTATGGAAAAATATATTATTTACAATAAAGATATGTATTATTTACTTAAACTAAAAAAAATAGTCATAAAACTGCTTACTTTTTGGATTTTTCAAATAAATTTAAGGAAAAATGCTAGAAACTTTTTGTTTTACTTTTCTTTTAAAGACTACATAAAATTTAAACACCAAAACTTTCATATCGTTTCGCTTGGAAACGATTGTATGCCCAGAGTGCTCACCACCGCTATCAAGCTTAAACCAAGAAAAATTTATGGGGAAAAAACACTCCCGTTTGATTTGTGCAGAAGCTTTGAACTTACAAAAATTAACAAACTCATTGAAAACGATTTCGAAAATTATTTTGACAATCTGATTATCTCTGAAAAGTTTTACCCGCATGATTACAAACTTACGAAAGAACAATTCATAACACGCTACAAAAAAAGAATTAATAACTTTATAGAGATTATGCATTCCGAAAAAATGATTTATTTCATTTATGCCGATTTTGATAATAAAATTGACGCAGATAACATTATAAAATTATATTCAACTCTAAAAAACAAAAGAGCACATAAACCATTTAAGCTTATTATCCTCACAGCTAAACCGATTAACATAACAAATTCCAATATTATAATCATTGTTGAAGATTTGAAAATAAAAAACGGAAATTGGGTTAAAAGCTTCATAAATGACTATGGCAATATTAATGATGATTACTCAAAATTTTGTAATAAAGTCGGTAAAAAATTATCTGATTTTATTTCTTAGTTTGCTGCTCATTCACGCCGTAGCCGAACAGTGCAAAATCGTATTTTGCAGGGTCGTTTGCATCAAATTTTTTCAGGTTTTCGGTAAGCTCGACAACCGATTTAAAGTCGTTTGCATTCCGTGTCAAAAGCCCCATTTCACGTGAAATTCTTGCAACATGGGTGTCAAGCGGAATGTACAAATCAGAAGCAGGCATAAAGTTCCAAAGTCCGAAATCCACAGGTCCTTTTCTAACCATCCAGCGCAAATACATACACATACGCTTCATTGCACTTCCCTTTCTCGCATCAGGAAGCATAAAGCGAAAGCCCTGAGCGGAATTATCTCTTGCCTTTGAATAAAAATAATCAGTAACAGGTATAAACATGTTGTCATTTATTTGATTTTCGTAACCGTATTTGAAAAGCTCTTCCAGCCCGCCTTCTTTCTCATACAAATCATGCATTATATTAAAAATTTGTGCAAAATCGTCAGGCTTTCCAAAACGATAGTTAAAATCACCTAAAATTTCAGGCTCAAAGTTGAGTATAAAATTTAAGGGTTCGTTCTGAGCAATTTCAAAGAGTATCGCAAGCTTTTTAAGAAAAACTTCGCGTCTGCCGTATGCAACAAGAGAAGCAATAAAACCTGCTATTTCTTTATCTTTTTTATCCGAAAACCTGTTTGGAATACCAACGGGATCATCATAAAAAAATTCTTTTGTTTCGTAAGTTTGTACAAGTTTATCAATCTCATCTTTAGTTATCATCTCTCAGCTCCTTGAAATATTCCTTTAAAATTTTATCACACTCTTCTTCCATTATACCGCCGTAAACTTTCATTTTCGAGTTAGCAAGTTTTCTCACATCGATTGCCGAGCCAAGCGCGCCGTAATTATTATCATAACTTCCAAAATAAACAGCTTTTATTCTTGACGAAACAATTGCCCAGGCACACATAGGACATGGTTCAAGCGTTACATACATCTCACAATCATCAAGACGCCAACGCCCCAATTTCTGTTCCGCTTCACGAATTGCAAGAATCTCCGCATGTGCTGTAACGTCATTTAACGTTTCTTTCTGATTAAAAGTTTCGGCAATAACCTTGCCGTCTTTGATAATCAATGCCCCGACAGGGATTTCACCCCTAACCGAATTTGCAAGCTCTATTGCACGTTTCATTTAACAGCCTCTGCTACCTGTGACATTCTGAGCGTAACTTCCACACAGAAACCGCAATTTTTATCGCTGTGAATATCAATTTCACCATTCATTGCTTCTATTAAACCTTTTACGATAAATAATCCCAAACCTGTTCCGCGAGTGGTTCTTGTAGTGTTATCATCAAGCCTTATGAATTTTTCAAACAACTTTTTAAGCTTGGCTGGCGGGATTACATCACAATCGTTTTTGACAAAAAACTTAACCTTATCATCAAGAACAACAGTATCAACAACTATTTTAGTATCAGGTCTTGCATATTTAGCAGCGTTATCAAGCAGATTTACACAAACCTGAATTAGCCTGTCTTTATCTGCATCTACAAGAGGCAAATCCTCGCTTATATTATATACAATTTCCTTTTCTTCCTTGTTTTTTATCAAAATCTTTGCTTCTTCCAAAACCTCCGGAAGATAAACATCTTCGGATTTGGTTCTCAACCTCATTCCCTCAATATCCGGAATGGTAAGCAAATCTTCAATAAGCCTTTTCAACCTTTCAGATTGTTCTTTTATAATCCTCAAGGATTTCTGACGCGTTTCTTCATCAATTTTGATGTCCTGACGCATAAGCCTTGAAGTGTACCCCTGAATACTTGTCAAAGGCGTACGCAGCTCGTGGCTTACGGTATCTATCAAATTAGAACGAAATTCATTCAGCTGCTTTAACTCAACGTTATTTTTCTTTAACTGAATATATGATTTATGAATTTCTGTTGCCATACGGTTAAACTCAAACGCAAGGAAAACAATTTCGTGTGGCGTAAAAGCAGTTGTCAAAAGCCTTATCTGACGTTCGTAATTCCCTTTGGAAATCGCAATAATTCCTTTAAACAGCTGTCTAATATTGATGTAAAGGTAATAAATATACAATGCAACAATAAAAATAATCGCAAAGGTTGCAAACAAACAAGACAATATAATTTTCAAACTGTTGTTCGTAATAGCTTTCAATGTAACTTTTTCTGTTGTGTTTACAATAATCGTAATCTTAGGTTCATCTTTAGAAACATAAACCAAAGGCTGGTTTTTAATATCACCGAATATTTCCGGCTTGTTTTTTTTCAATTTTTTTGGCAGAAGCGACACGGTTTTTTTAAACGCTTCATCAGTATAATTATGCTCGGCTATTAAATCACCCTCGTTAGTCAAAACATATATTTGCCTTTTATCATCAGCAATAGATTTAAAAAGTTCATCCTTTATGGCATCCATTTTGTATGTTGCAACAAGATATTGACCGTCGGAAATCTTTAAGTTAACCGTAGCTTTTTTATGTAACTTATTTCTTTCATGAATTTCTTCAGAATGAGCAGCATCTGCAACAACCAGTTCTTCACAGTCAGGTAATTTCTGTACCACTGATTTTAAATACGCATTTTTAGCTTCCTGTGTTTTGAAGTAATTTAGTGAAAAAACAATTTGTTCGAGATTGCTTGAAACCGTTTTGTTGAAAAAATCTATTTCATCAGAAACCATGTTTGCAATTAAAACAGCCGATTCACGAAGCTGATATCTCATTGACTGCTGGTTAATATTGTTTATGATAAACCCGCTTATGGACATCGGAATAATTACGGCAAAAATAAAAACTACCGCAATCTGTTCAACAATTTTCAAACGTTTAAACTTAAAAAATTCCACTAATTATTCTCCGCTGAAAGGAGTAAGTTTGTACCCAACATTGGTAACGGTATGCAAATATTTCGGATTTTTCGTATCCGGTTCAATTTTGTTTCTCAATCCGCCTACATGCACTCTAAGCATTCTAACATCTTCGTTGCTGTCATATCCCCAAACCTCATCAAGCAATGTGGCAAGCGTAACGGGATTGTTAAAATGCTGCATCAGGCAATACAAAATCTCAAATTCTGTCGGAGTGAGCTTAACTCTTTTATTAACAACAATAGTTTCAAGAGTTTCGGGAAAAATTTCAATATCACCGACATGTAAAATTTCGTCAAATAAAGCAGTTTTATCTTCTATCTGATTTCTTCTTAAAAGAACCCTGATTCTCAAAAGTACTTCCTGTATATCAAACGGTTTTACAAGGTAATCATCTGCTCCGCAGTCAAAACCTTCAGTCTTATCGTCAATCGTTCCTTTTGCAGTTAGCATCAAAATCGGTATAGCAAGTTTTGCCTGACGAATGTTCTTGCATACATCAAAACCGTTCATTTTCGGCATCATAACATCAAGCAAAATTAAGTCATAAGTGTTGTTTAAAGCCTTGTTTAACCCCTCTAAACCGTCAGAAGCCGTATCCACAAAATAGCCGCTTGCCCGAACGTCAAATTCCAGTAATTCTCTGATTTCATCATCATCGTCAACTATTAATATACGCTTTTCACTCATAAGTTTATTTTATAAAAATAACTCGGATTTTGCAATTAAATATAAAGATTTGTTGAACATTTAATAAAAATTACAATATGCCATATTACTAAACTTTTTGAGAATGAAAATAAAAATTGTTTAATAAAACATATATAAAAATTGTTGAGGATTAAAATGAAAAATAAAATTAGCAAATCTGCCTATTTAATACTTATACCTAGAGGGGATTATTTTAAGTGTGAATCCATTTAAAATTTACATATAACATATTTGTGGAGTAATTTAACATGTTAATGGGAAATGATTGTCACGATTGCAGTAAATACAATCGCTTGGAAATGAAAAACGTCAATAAAGATATTATTGCATGGCTTGAAGATATTGTAGAAGAAAATAACAGCCGTATCGAAAGAAAAGAATGGAAAAGTAAATATAACAGTTATGTAGTTTACGATTACGAACCATTCTGTACTGACGGATTCGAAATAAATCTTGTAATAACTTCTTACAATGCTGCCTATTTAAATTTTATCAAGTATTTGTATGACGAAAAAATAAGCACAATTGAATATTTAAACAGCTGTATAGGCGTATAAAAAAAAGAAAACAGACCGACTAAAAAAATCGGCCTGTTTTTTTAATTATTTAATTCTATTTAAATTTTATGTTATTTATTCTTTAGTAAAGCAATCTTTGCAATAAACTTCTTTTCCCGGAATAGGTTTAAAAGGAACCTGAGTTTGAGCACCGCATTTAGAACAAACAGCATCGTACATTCTTTTTTGTCTTCTGTTGTTGTTTCTGCGATTCTTTCTGCATTCCGGACATCTTTTAGGTTTGTTTACTAAACCTTTTTCTGCGTAAAATTCCTGTTCACCTGCTGTAAAGATAAATTCTGATCCGCAATCTTCACATACAAGTTTTTCATCTTGGTACATCTTTGTTCTCCTAGTTTAAATTGGTACTATAAAGAAACCTCTTGCAAAATTCCTTTAATTCTCATGATTATACACTATTTTTCAAAAATATGCAAGGATTTATTATATACTTGTCGACAAAGACGGAGCAATTGAAATAAAATGACGCACCAAATCGCTGTCCCATTGTTTACCTGCACCTTCTTTAAGTATTTTGCAAGCCTTTTCAATACTCATACCTTTACGGTAAGGTCTGTCTGAAATCAATGCATGGAAAGTATCAGCCACGGCAACAATTCTTGCGGCAAGAGGAATGTCTTCCCCCTTAAGATTTTCAGGATAGCCGCTTCCGTCAATATGTTCGTGGTGATATTTTACCATAGGAATCAAATCTCTTAATGCTTCATTAGGCGCAAGCACTTTCTCCGCACCGATTACAGGGTGCTGTTTCATAATCTGCCATTCCTCATCAGACAATTTATCAGGTTTTTTAAGAACATTTTCAGGAATACCGATTTTGCCTACATCGTGAAGCAGAGCACCAAGCATAATCCTTTGAACTTCATCTTCAGGAAGATTGATTGCACGAGCCAATGCCTCAGAATATCTTGATACGGAAGTTGAGTGACCTTTTGTATACGGATCCTTAGCATCAATTGCGCCTGCGAGTGAATTTGCAAGTTCAAACAAGTGGTTTTGAGAAACAATTTGCTCGTTATTAAACTTATGAACAAGTTCTTCTTCAAAGTCTATACCAAGCTGCGCATGGCGTTTTGCAACAACTTCAGCAAAAGAATTTAAAGCATCATCATCCCAGAAATTGAAATCAGCAGAGCTGATAATTGCTGACATACCTTCTTTGTAACCTTTTGCCTGAGAAATATACATTGCCTGTTCGGCAAGAATTAAAAGTTTTTCCTGGTCACGGCTGCATTCAGGATAAGTTGCGATACCGACAGAAACTTTAACCGGACCTACATCATCCACAAAACAGCAGGACAAACAATAAGTAATATATTCAGCTAAGTACTTGGCATCAGACGTATTTGTATCAGGAAGTATTATAGCGATTTCATCACCGCCGTAACGCCCTGCTTTATCATTTGTTCTGACATTCTGCTTAACTTTTTCAGCCAGAAGCTTGATAACTTCGTCACCTTTAGCGTGTCCGAGTTCTCTGTTAATCTTTGAAATATTGTTAATATCGAGCATTATAATAGACAAGTTGGTTTCATTGTCTTCTGCTCTTTTTAATTCTGCTTTAAGAACCTCCTGAAAACCTCTGTGTGTATATAAACCTGTCAGAGTATCAGTGTTTGCAAATTTGTTTGTCTGCTCTTGGAGTTCAACATTGTGCATAAATAAAGCACAGTAATTTGAGATAAAAGAGAATAATCCTATGTTAGAATCCAAATTATCCTTGCCGACAATCATTACGCCTTTACAGCCGTTAACAGACATTAAAGGCAGAGTTAAAGCAGGAGAATTCTGCAAATACGGAATGTTTAAAAACTTATTATCTTCTCTCATAACAGGTGTACAAGTCTTAAAACATTCAATAACAGGGTTTGTTTCATCAGACAAGAAAAGTTTTGAGGTATATGTGCTTCCCATCGAATGGAACAATTTTAAATTAATGCATTTCGACTTTTCATGAAAAACGCCGAATGCCGTGAATAAACTTCCTAATTTATCCGTGAACAAATCGTTAACAGAAACAAAAAGTTCATGAACAGAAGTCTTTGTGCATAATACAGAGTTCAGGCACTGGACTAAATCGGCATAATCAATTACTTTGTGAGCATTGCTGCCGTTGCCGTTCATATATCCCGCATACATTCTGTTAGAAGTTTTATTTGTATTAAAGTTATTAATACGTGCAACAATGCTTGATGTTTCGGCAGAAATCGGATTTGAAGCTTTTTTCTCCTGCTTTTTAACGGTTTCAACAGGCTGTTTCAAGGCAGGCTTTTTAAGCGAATTAAGCTGTTTCGATAAAGGATTCGAAACATTACCCGCTTTTTTAGGCGTACTTGCCTTTATATTTTCAATCTTTTCCTTGTTTTCGTTCAAATTCACTACACCTGTTACACATTTTATATAAAACAACTAAACTTTGTTTTTTGCCGAATGTTAAAGCATGGCTTAACATTCCTTAAACTATTTTATAATAGTTTATATGAAAAGCAATACGCCATTTAGACGGCATATCTGCTGTTTAAATAAACAGCATAATATAAATCCTTTTTGAAATTCCACAAACTTTCACTACTACATTCGTAGTATAACTCATAATAGTATTTTTTGAAAGTCCTGCATCACTAAAATTTACAGAACTTCAAATTTTATATTTTCATGATACAATCAATATATAAAGGATTTTACCTGACTTTTATCAGATTAGGGCAAAGTTTGCAGGAAGTTTATCTTTTTGGAGGGCAGACTTTTGATTAAACCTTTTGGGGGCATCGAAAAAGAAGATTTTTAGGTTACTGAAAATACTTCGTATTTTAACGTATCATTGGAGAGAAAAAGATGACAGAATTTGTATCACAGTATGGCATGATTATATCAGGTGCAATATTGCTTATTGCATATATTTTCATTGCCACAGAAAAAATTCAGAAATCAGTTGTTGCGCTTGTGGGTGCGGCACTGACTCTGCTGTTAGGACTGCTGCCTTTTCACGGTCACTATGACAGCACAGCGGGGCAATATATACGCTCCGTATTTGATTATATCGAATTTGAAGTAATATTTTTACTTATCGGTATGATGATTTTGGTTCACATTGCAAGCAGAAGCGGTGTGTTTAAATGGATGGCGCTTCAAATATTGAAAGCCACAAAAGGGCATCCGAAACTTGTATTATTTGCACTTGCAGCGTTCACTGCGGTTGCATCGGCGTTTTTAGATAACGTAACAACAGTTGTATTGATTATGCCGGTAACGTTTGTAATCGCAAAGGAATTTGACACAGACCCTGTACCTTTCTTAATCACTGAAGTTTTGGCATCAAATATCGGCGGTACTGCTACACTTATCGGTGATCCTCCGAACATTATTATAGGTGCAAAAGCCGGATTAAGCTTTATGGATTTTGTTAATGAATTAACAATGATTATTACAATTATTTTTATTGTATCAATAGCAATATTGGTATTCTTGTTCAGAAAAAGCCTTAAGGCTACAAAAGAAAAAATGGAACATATTGCAAACCTTGATAACTCAAAAACAATTACTGATAAAGGTTTGATGATACGTTCAATGGTAACACTTGCTTTAGTAATTCTCGGCTTTGTAACACACGATATTACAGGAATTCCTGCATACGTCTTTGCTGTTGCAGGCGCATCATTCCTGTTGATATTTGAAAAGCCCAAAGAAATTTACTGCGACGTTGAATGGCTTACAATATTTTTCTTTATAGGTTTGTTTATTATCATCGGCGGCTTTGAAGCCAATGGCGGTATAAGCTTTTTGGCAGACAAACTTATAGAACTCACTCAGGGAAGCCTGACAGCCGCTACAATGTTCATTTTGTGGGGTTCAGGTATACTTTCAGGTGTTATTGATAACATTCCATATACGGCAACTATGGCACCTCTAATAGCACAGGTTCAGCATACGCTTCCATATGCAGGAGAAGGTCATCACCCTTTATGGTGGGCATTATCATTAGGTGCATGTCTTGGAGGAAACTTAACCATTATCGGTGCGGCTGCTAACGTAATTGTCAGCGAAACATCAACATCAAAAGGACATCCTATTTCATTTATGAGATTTATGAAATACGGTTCTCTGGTTACCTTTATATCATTAACATTAAGTTCGGTTTATCTGTACTTCAGATACTTACACAACTAAAAAAAAAGCGGTTCTGATGAACCGCTTTTTTTAATCATTCTTTTGAACAACCTTTATAAACTCCATTATCCCCTCATACATTTCGTAGTTCTCATTACTTAAAGACAGGTTCCTTGCATATTCCAAATCATTTATTGCAAGCTTGTAATCATTGGTAAAAAGATAAGAAAGTCCGCGAAGGAAATACGCATCAGTATCCTTTTTGTTAAGCCCGATAGTTTTGGTAAAATCTGCAACAGCTCCGTCATAATCGCTAAGGTTCCATTTTATGCACGCACGGTTAAAATACGCGTTTGCATAATTTGGATTAAGAGCAATAACATTTGTATAATCCTTTACAGCGCCTTCAAGATTATCGAGTTTCCATTCGCATCCGGCCTTATGGTAGTAAGCTTCTATTTCTTTATAATCAAAACACAATGTACGGTTAAAATCTTCAATTGCTGATTCAAATTGCTCCAATTCTTTTTTGCATAATCCTCTGTTAAGATATGCATCTTTATTGTTGGGGTTTATAGAAATCTCATAGTTCAAATCTTCTATTGCGCCGTTAAAATCTTTCATTTCTTTACGTGAAAGTCCGCGCATAAAATATACGTTTCTGGTATTTGGTGCAATTTCAATCACACGAGTAAAATCTTCTACTGCACCCGAAAAATCATCTATTTTAGCCTTTGCCAGACCTCGCGCCCAGTATGCCTGAACATAATTTTCGTCAGTAGAAACAGCCTTTGAAAAATCCGCAATTGCCCCGACAAAGTCATTAATTTTTCCCTTAGATATACCGCTTTGAAAATATACCGCAGCTTCATTAGAATTTTCAACTGTTTTGACAGGCGAATAACTGTTATGAACAGCATAGGCATTAGCCTCTTGAATAGGCAATGTCAAAATTAAAGTTACTGCTAACGGTATAAATAATTTTCGCATGTAAAACCTCAAATAAAGTCATAAAACGAACCCATATTTCTATGGATTTAAAATGCTCCTCTATATCTATAATATATAAATGGGATAAATAATGTATAGCTATACTAACATATAAAAATTTTTTATGCAAGCAAAAAAATCACAAACCGCCCAGATGGCTAAAACCAATCGATTAAAGGTCTAATCTCACCGCATTCCAGTTCATAAGCTTCGGCTTCTTCGCTTCTTAATATACTATCTATTCTTAACCTCTCTTTTATAGGATGCTCAAGTAATACTTCACCTGTTTCGCGATTAAACACTTTACTGAAGTTTAAGCCCAAATTTACACAATAAGGAAGTCTGATACGTTCTTCCGCCTCATCATACCAAGCCAGTCCGTGAGTTCTGCATACAATTCCGCGATATTCATACACAACACATTTGTTATCAACAAGAAAAGGACATTTATAAAGTTTTGGTTTTTCACGTTTTAAACGTTTTATTTCTTCTTTTATATCATGTTTTACACCAAAGGGAAGTTCTACAAATCCTGACATTAGATATTCCAGCTCAAGTCTTGAAAAGGGATATTCTCCCACTTCACAACAGGCGGAGCAGCCCGATTTGCATTTTATATGCTCGCACTGCTCCTCAAAATATTTTTCAAGTCTTTTATCAAGTTTTTCTAAAAATTTTTCATATCTTATCAGCATTACCTGACCTTTACCAATGAATATTTCCTTCCGTCTAATATTATATCAAAATCCAAAGTTCTATCAACCTCAGGCATTTGCTTTTCTCTAACAATTACCCAAACATCATGGTCATCCAAAATATGCCCTAATTTTTTCATTTCTTCTTTATCTGTCTGCGAAATAAAGTATACCGGAGCTCCGTAATAATATAATACAGAGTATTTACGTTCGTTGTTTAAAACAACTATTTTTTTGTTATTGGCTTTTGCGTATTTTGCAAAATACATCAAATCATTTTGTCCGAATTCATAATCCATATTATAGAATAACTTTGTTCCAAAAGCTGATGTAATGATTACAAGCAGTGCATAAACAGCAAAAACTCCTTTACGATTGTTTTTGAGCGCAAACAGTATGCTTGAAATTCCAAATATAGCTACCATTACTATACAGAACCATTTAATGATAAGAACATCAGCATATATCTTTGCAGGAAGATAATATTGCATAAAGCAAGCAACTATAGCTGCAAAAATACATATTCCTCCTAAAATGTAAACCGATAAATTAACAGGTTTTTTATATTTTTCGTTAAATATATAATCTTCCCATATAAAGCCCAAAATAAATGCCGTAAAAATGTAAACAGGCAGAATATATGTAATAAGTTTTGTGCTTGATGATGAAAAGAATAACATTGTAACAATAAATGCAATGATATTGAACATCATAAATTTTTGAGAATTATTTAATTCACTGACAGCGATATTCTTAAAGGTCTTAAGCTTTGTAATACCGACAGCAATTCCGGAAAATACCCAAGGAATTAATCCCCATAACACTGTCACAAAATAAAAATAGAAAGGTTGTTCTCTGTCAATTTCACTTGAACTGAAAAAGCGATTAATATGATGTTTCATTATATATTCGTTAAAAAATAACGGATCATGCATTTTAAGCATCACAATATGCCAAGGTAAAACGATTAAAAAGAACAACGCAAAACCCGGCAGAATATATTGAGGTTTGAAAATCTGCTTGAATGTTTTATTGTAAAGAGTAACGAAAAACATAACAGCAAACGGAACTACAAATCCGGGAATACCTTTTGCCATTACAGCCAAGCCTGAAAATATATAGAACAACCACCACATATATTTTTTATTTTTATCGTTGACAAATTGAGTTAAAAATCCGAACATTACGGAAAAACCGATACAAGTTGTTACAACAATATCAAGAATTGCAAATTTAGCAAGCATAACAAATTCTAACGTAGTTGCAAGAATTAAAGCAGAAATGAAACCGTATCTTCTTGAAATAATCTTCTTTCCCGTAAAGTAAACCAGCAACGTTGAAAGAGTTCCGTATAACGCAACAGGAAATCTTGCAGTAAATTCATTAACTTTACCAAATAGAGCAAACGACAAACATTCACCCCAAAAATACAAAGGCGGTTTTTCAAAGAAATATTCCCCGTTCAAATACAAAGTCAAAAAATCTTTGCTGTGGAACATATCTCTAGCCATTGATACATAACGTGTCTCGTCAACATCCATTAATGCGTAGTTGCCGATATTAAAAAAGAAAATAAAATAACATAATAAGAGCAACCCTAAGAAGGTGAATAAATCACCGTGTTTTTTAATAAAATTAATAGTATTTTCCATAAGTTCTCCCTGAATCAATATAATTTAATACTATCATAAATATGTTAGTGAATTATTAGCTGAGGTAAGACTTGAAAAAATAAAAACTTGGTATACAATATACTTTATGAAAGAAAAAGCAAATAAAGAGCTGACGAAACTTTTACAAGGCAATAAGAACTTTGTTAACGGCACTCCTACAACAAAAAATATGAGTCTTGAAACTTTGCAGAAATTTGCATTCCATCAAGAACCTTATGCCTGTGTTCTAACCTGTTCTGATTCGCGCGTTGTTCCGGAAATCATTTTTGATTGCGGAATAGGAGAACTTTTTGTGGTCAGGGTTGCAGGAATGACTACCGGTCCGAACATTATTGAAAGCGTTGAATATGCAGTAAAATGTCTTCAGGTTCCCCTGCTTATTTTACTCGGACACGATGATTGCGGCGTTATGAAATATGCAAATGACGGATATCCGACAGAACCGCAGTATTTTAAATCGCTTATGCATTGTGTTTATCCTGTTTTTGAAGATATTCCCGAAAAAACGGATTCAAATTTTGTTGCAAAAAAACACACCCATATGGTTGAAAAAGTATTACTGGAAAAGTCGCCGATTATTAAAAAAGCAGTCGAAGAAAACCGTCTTATAATTGCAAACTGTCATTTCGACCATTCCACAGGCTTAGTAAGTTTAATTGATTAAAGCTTAGCCCCGCAGGCTTTATACAAAGTTATAATATCAACCAGATATGCACTGCGTCTGTTTACAAGCACTTTATTTATTTCATAAAATTTGTTCTGTCCCTGCATCACATCCATCTGTGAAAGTGTTCCCTCATTATAACTTACATTGATTAAGTTAAGGTTTGTGTTCTCAAATTCATTTTTTCTCTTTACGTTCAAATAATTTCTATTATCATTTTTCATCATATAAAGGCTGCTGTTAACTTCTTTTACCGCAATCAAATCGGTTTGTTTGTAATCCTCAAATAATTGTTCGAAAACAGCTTTTTTAATTCTTAAATTTGCAATTTTTCTTCCGCCTGCAAAAATATCTGTTACTGCAGCAGCCATGATTGACGCAAGAGAAGATTCCCAGCTGAAAAAAGTACCCGGCGATATTGTGTTAAAAATCCAAACACCTGTTATATTAAATCGCGGAAAAAATTCTTTTTTGGCAACACGAATATCAATCTTTGCTTTTTCAAGCTTTTTCTCGCACTCCATAACATCAGGACGTGAAAAAATAACATCTGATTCAATACAATCGGGAGGTGTGTATTTTTTTGAAAAATTATCAAATTTTCCGCGCTTCATATTCTCTACACACTGAGGGCATTCACCTGTCATAACTGCAAGTTCATACAGAAGATTTTGTCTTCCGTTGTCATATTCTATTAGCTCATTTTCTGCATCAATCATATTTTTTTGAGCGTTATTCAAGTCAGTCTGAGAAGATATTCCGTTATCAAAACGGAGCTTTGTTTTTTCATAAAGCGATTGATTATTTTTTACAATCTTTTCTTGAATTTCAATGAGCCTGTCAAATTTAATTATATTAATATAAGCTGATGCAACGTCAGAGGCAAGAGCAATATACACAGCCTTTTCCCTGAATTTTTCAGCTTCGTAATTTTTCTTTTCGCTTCTGGTTTTATCCCGATTTTTAAGCAAAAAATCAGCTTCGTAGTTTGCTAAAAAAGGCAGTATAAAAGCATTTGTATCGAGTTCGAAATTATCAATTTTAGGCACCTGAGCACCCAAATATGCAGGTGCGGTCATAAGTGAAGGAAGTTCTTTACCGAGAGAAACTTTAACTTTTTGTCTGTATTCTTCAACTTTTAGGCTTGCCTTTTTCAATTCATGGTTAAATTCGACTGAATGTTTTATATAACAGTAGAGGTAATCATCACCAAAACGCTGCCAAAAATCTAAATTTACATAATCAAGTTTACTCTCCGCCATAACGGGTGACATTGCGATACACAAAACAAATAAGACTATAAATACTTTTTTAGCCATGAGATAGAGCGTAGTTTAAATTGTTTTCTCAATCAATTATCCTTATGAGCATAAAAGAAGTACCCCGAAGGGTACTTCTTTTAATTGTTTTCACATGGTGTATTCCAATCCATGTTATCATATTTTTCCTGGTTTCTTTCGTGATATAACGGAGATGTTCTTCTTTCGGTATTTTTGATATCCATATCAATTTTTTTCGCTATCAATATCATACGTTCTTTATCATTTTCATGCTTCATTTTTTGTTTTAATTTTTGAAGCATTTCCTTGAACATTCCGCTTTTAGCGATTGAAACAGCCCCTGCCGTAACAATGCCTGTAACAGCAATAATTTTAAGGATTTTTGTTAATTTATCGTTCATTATTAAAACTCCATAGGTTTAACCTGTACCATTTCCTCATAATCTTCTACGGTAACAGTATTTGGAGCTTGTGCTTTTTCTTCAAGACCTTTTTCTAACAAAGCAGGTTCTTTCTTTCTCAGTTTATTATCAGCGATTACAATATCAGTATTAATAGAAGTTTTAATCAACTGAATTGTCTGCTCGGTAGGAGAACCTTCAGCGTTAACAATTTCCTGAACATCATAACTTGCCCAATCATCAGGAAGATTATCGATTGTTGTGTAACCCATATCTTCTTCTCCGTCAAGACGTTTATCAATTTCGTTTTCTAAAACATTTGTAACGTATTCTTTTTGGGTTTCAAAGTGACAAGGTAAAACAATTTTATTACCGATAATTTCTTCAGGATCACGGTCTTCATGTTTTTTGAGTAAATCTGCAGCGATTTGTAAATGACCAAGCTCAAATGCAAGAAATTCTTCCCAAATTTGTTTAAGCTTATCATCTTCTTCGTCTTTGTAGCAGTTGTAGTATGTGCACACTTCGGTAAATTCGTGAAGAAGAAGTTTTTCAAACGGAGTTTCATTCGGGTCGATTAGAGATTCATACATGGTTACGTGTTCTTCTTCAACGTCGCATATTTCACCGAAAGTTCTTCTCAAATCATCATTTGCATACATCATACCGTGTTCTGCATAGAAGTTATGGGTTTGCTGTTCACCTGATACAAGAGTATAAATATTTACTTTTGTTTGAGGTGAAGCAGTCTCTCTGTCATAATGACGGCGAAGTCTTAATCCGTTATCATTGTGGTGGTTTTGAGTCGGACGGCTTAAAACTACATCTGTCATACCCTGCAAAATGTCATCAGGGTCAATACCGTCAACCATATATGCCCATTGACTGTATCTGTATAAGTGGTCAAAGTCTTCCAATAAACCGAAGTTAAATGTTTCTTTAACATAATCATCAGGCTCATTTTGAGCAAGCCAAGCTGTTAAATCAACAGCAACTTGTTCATAACCCAATGTAGTTTCTAAAACTGTCTGGCACGCAGGTGTCAACCAGTTTACTGTTGTTTGCTGCATATCTTCGATTCTTCTTGATAATGCAATAATATTTTGAACATCCTGGTCTGGACATGTTCTTGCAAAGTTATGCTTGAAATTCCAAGCTTCTACTTCAATACCGTTCATCAAAATTTGACGTGTTCTTGAATAACAGTCAATATCGTATTTATTGAAAGGTCTTTTTACGATATCATGCCAGCTTCTAAGCTGTTTTTCTAAAGAAATTCCTTTTTCTTCAAGTGGGTTAAAACTCATTTTTTTCTCCTTATGTTATTTTTCTAATGCATAGGCAAAAATCTCGCCTGCTTTTTTATTAAATTCCCTTCCGTCATCTTTAGTAAAAAGATTTTCCCAATGACTTAAAGCCGTACCATCAGTAGAATAAGAAGGATTAGTCATCATTAAATGGTGAGTATTTGTGTCATAACGCAGCGGAAATAAATCAGCCATCTGCATAAAGCTTGGCAGTTTATCACTTGCAAGGTAATAACCGAAAAGCGCCGAATGAAGTCTGTTCAAAATTTGTTCGTATGAAAGACCGCCTGCATTATTGTCATTTGTTACTTCAACACCGGGTGCATAAACTCGTGAATATTTCATCTGCTCTGACAAATTTCTTACTGCATCGAAATCATCACCTGTAATAAAATCTGTTCCGGCATTAAGTCCCATATCAATATATCTTTGAAAATCGCTTGAACTTTTTTCTCCTACAAAACTTATATCAAATTTTCCCGAACGCTTTCTGATTTCGTGCAAAATATGCTGCATTTGATGATACTCGGGTAAACTTCCCACACCTGTATAATGCTCGCAATCGTAACCTCCGATATGTTTTGCAGAATCAATAAACATACATTCAAATCCTAAGTTCATTAATTTCACGCATTCATTAATATAAATTTCCTGATGCTCGGGATTACACCAATCAAAAGTAACATCGTCCTGATATGGTCTTGCGACTTTCATCTGGTCAGCAGAAATTACATGCCTGAAACCTGCTTTAATACCTCTGAAATGGGCAAGGTCAACAAAAGCTTTTAACTGTTCTTCAGGAGAAATCTTATCAACAATTGAATAATCAATAATATTATCGCTGTAACTTGTGTTTAAACGTAACGCGTAAATAGAATTTTCTTCAAACGGTCCTTTTTCGTAAGAATCTCCGAATATATTCTGCCAAACTTGCGATAAAATTAAGCAATTAGCAAAACTTTTAGCGGATGGAGGAATTGCAGGTAAAAGCTTAATGCAGCTCAAAATACCTTTACAAGTACACCCGTTATCCATATAAGCAATTGCACGGTCGTTAATTTCAATGTAATTCGCCAATCTTCCCCAATTATGTCCATAATTGGGGGTTTCTATATTTTCGGGGAAATCTTCATAAAAGATTCCGCTCTCCGACAAAGATGCTATTATATCACCAGCCTCTTTTACAGTAAGCTTTAAAAGGTCTGCAGGCACTATATTTGCCAGCCAACGCTTATTATAAGCATTACCTATACCATGAAAAGCAATATACTCACTGAAAGAGTCCCTGTTTAAAACCGTACTTTCGTTCAGTGCTTCCAATAATTTATTTACAGCATTTTTGTTCATAACATGAATACTTATAAATAAACATCAGAAAATTTTCATTGCCTGAATTGACAATTTGTCTAAACTATAAACCGCCAAACATTTTTGATAAAGGTTCTTTTTTATCAGCAGGGATAATAAGCATACCACTGAATGGGTTATGAGGATCAGGAACCATACCTATTTTTTTCATATAAAAAGGTCTTGCTTCAGGCATAGCACAAAGTCTTAAATTTCCCACACATTGTGCCTCATCGCTTCTTCTCTGGGCAATCTGGAGACACTTAACACCTACACCTTTATAATAATCCAATTTCTTGTTGTGAAAAGGAGTATCAGGCTTTGAATAGTTTCTTAAATCATCTATATAAACATGGCTCGGATCTTCTTTATAGGTCAGTTTGTCATAATCAAACCATTTGTTAATTTTTGCCATAAATTCACCGATAATTTCATTATCGTTATTTTTTATGAAGTACCTTTCATTTCCGCAGTCAAAAGATTTAAAGACATTAAGAAATTCTTCCCTGCCTTTTGACACATTTAACAAATTTACATGTCCGATAAACCCTTGCGGCATCATTCCGATATTCATATGGGTGAGCCTTTGAATAGTGCCCCCGCCACGAAAAGACGGTTGGTTTGATTTTACGGGGCTGCTTAACAGATTGCCTGTTCTGTACTGATAAGAATATTTGTTTTGAATATTAATAGCCATAGTGAATTTTATAAATGGGATGAATTTTCATAATTGCCCAAAAATAAAGAATTTGTTAACAAAAGTTTATAATATTTATTTTTAGTGATAAAATTTATTTGAAAGAGAGGAAGTATTTATGATTAACGAAAAATTAGAAAAAGCATTCAATGACCAGATTAACAAGGAACTATATTCAGAATATTTATATCTTTCAATGCAGGCTTATTTTGAAAGATTAAATCTTAAAGGGTTTGTAAACTGGATGTCAGTACAAGTTCAGGAAGAACACGCACATGCTCTCGGAATGTTTGATTACTTGAACCAACGCGGAGGAACAGTTGAACTTGAAGCTATCGACAAACCTGAAACCGATTGGGCTTCACCTTTAGCAGTGTTCGAACAGGTTCTTGAACACGAAGAATATGTTACATCAAGAATTAATGCATTAATGGATGTTGCAGAAGAAACCAAAGACCGCGCAGCAATGTCATTCTTAAACTGGTACTTGAAAGAACAGGTTGAAGAAGAAGATAATGTAGGAAATGTTTTGGCAACTTTAAGACTTATCGGCGATGATAAAAAAGCTTTATTAATGCTTGATAAAGACCTTGCAGCAAGAACATTCGTGCAACCGGTTATCGGATAATGGCTGAATTCAAAAAAGTAAATGATATAAAAGAACTTGCAAGTCTGGCATCATCCATTTGGCATGAATACTGGACTTGCATTTTAACACCTGAACAAATAGATTATATGGTAGAAAATTTTCAATCAGAAAAAGCAATAAAAAACCAGATTGAAAACGAAAACTACACATATTATTTTATAATAAAAGATGGTGCAAAAGCCGGATATTTTGGAATTTCGGATAAAAAAGAATATCTTTTTCTGTCAAAACTCTATCTTAAAAAAGAGTATAGACATCAGGGATTAGGCAAAAAAGCTTTTGAAAAAATAAAAGAGCTTGCAAATGATAAACCAATCCGTCTTACAGTAAACAAATATAATACAAACACAATAAATGCCTATAAAAAGTGGGGATTTGAAATCATAGATGCTGTTGTGACAGATATCGGTTCAGGTTTTGTAATGAACGATTATATTATGGGAACGTAGCCCCTCCATACATAAAATGCAAGCTCCCACTAGGAGTGAGAGCCCTTTTTTGTATAAGAAGGTGTGCGTAGAAAATTCTTTTTCAGCGTAGCTTACGACTACTTTAGTTCCGCCTTTTGTTTGTTATTTAAAAACTTATAATTCTTTGTAGTAACCGGCTTTATTTTATTAATGCACTCGGGTGTAATATCATTATTCATCCTGTGTTGTATATACTTTTCCCTCGCATCTCCTTTGCTTTTCAAATTTACATTACGATAACCTATTCCGGCTCTGTAACCCGATACAAAATACATAAACGGCAGCGCAGGTTCTATCCACTTGAACCCTGATAAGATACCTGCCGTTGCAATATCATCCGCGTGCAAAGCAATGTCTATTGCTTCAGGCTTGCGTTCATTATAAATTCCCTTGTTATTTTTCTTTTCGCCAAACAATGGGTTAATACATTTTTTGCTTACGTAATTTGCTATGTAGCTTCCACCGACAATACCTGTTGCAGTAATTCCCGCCATTATAACGGCAAGCTTTTTCATAGGTGTCAGAGGTTTAATCTTATTGGCTTTTTCTAATCTTTCGGAAAGAAAAAGGGCCGTACCTGCACCCACGTTACATAGGAAGATATTTGCAAGATATTGGTACAAGCCCTCTTTGACCTTGTTTGCGGTCTGTTTTTTTGAGTCAGTATGTGTAGTCTTATCAGCAATTATGCCGCCCGCAACCCCTCCGGTTACAGGTATTAATCCTAAAAGAGAAAGTCTTTTAATTTCAGAAAAAATCTCCTTAGAATTAAGATTTTTCTTTTCAGGCAAAATAACACTGAAAAGATCTTCTTTCTCAGGAGATTTAGGAAGATTGCCAATTAATAAATCAATTTGTTTTGGTGAAAGTTCTTTTAACTTGGCAGTTTCTAAAGCTTTTAAAATATTTTGGTCTTTAATATTTGTTTTTTGTAAGAATTTTTCGACAGCTTCTGTTTGCACTTTTTGGAGTTCAGAAAAAGGAACTCTTTCCATAAGTCCGCCAAATATTTTCTTTCCGCCGATTTTTAAACCTCTTGTTCCAAGCAATGATGCGCCGATTGTACTTGAAATAACAATCATATTTTTGAGGAACTTTTGTTTTTCATCAACGGGTTTGTGACCGTCTTTCTTTTTGTTAAGCCTGAACGAATCTGCAATACCAAATGTACCTCCTGCGCCTATTAAAAGCGCCGGCATTTTTTGATCCAGTTTATTTAATATCATAGGCTGATCAATATATTTACATAAGGTAGAGATTTTCATATATTTCCTTGCTTAATTGTTAGGCATGACTAACTTTATATGAAAGGAATAATTTTGTCAAGTGCAATTCTTAAAATTTTTAAAATATTTTTTTCAAATCCATTTGTGAAGATTTCACATATTCGGTAAGTTTTACCATATTGTCAAAAAGCTTATCAGAAACTATATGTTCCATTTTGCATGCAATTTCTATTGCTTCATCACGCGGAATATTTAGAACTTCGACAAAAAACTCTGCCAGATTTTCGTGTTTTTTCAAAACCTCTTTTGCTATTTTTTCTCCTTGAGCAGTAAGCGTAATAGGTGAATACGGCGCATAATTGATAAGTTTTTTTTCGGACAAAACATTCAAAGCACCTGTAACAGAGGCTTTTCTAACACCAAGAGCATCCGCTATTGCAGTAACTTTTGCCTGACCGTTTTTCAAAACCTGATTATAAATTTCCTCAATATAATCTTCTAAACTAAAAGATAATTTTTCCATTACATACTCCTGATTATATCAATTATATCATAAGGGTTATCAATTATAAAGTCCGCGCCCTCTAAATCCTTTTTATCACGAAAACCCCAGGTGACACCGATACAAGGAAGATTAGAATTTTTAGCTGTCTGAACATCAACCTCAGAATCACCAACGTAGACACAATTTTTTGCACCCAGCTCTTTTATTGCCTTAAAAACCCCGTCAGGTGCGGGTTTTTTAGGAACGTCATCATATTGCCCTATTGCTGCATCAACCAAATTTTTAAAATATTTTTCACATAATTCTTTTACGGCAGAATCAAATTTGTTAGACACCACGCCGATTTTCAGGTTATTTTCTTTTAGAATTGACAGTATCTGAACGATACTATCGTATGGCGCAGTATTGTTATACATATTTTCAGAGTAATGTTTTTTAAAGATTTCCAGGCATTTTTCGGTTGTATTTTTGTCACAGTCTTTTGGAACTGCACGCTCTATAAGCTTTCTTACACCGTTTCCGACAAAGCAGCGAACCTCCTTTAATGAACGTTTTGGAAACCCAAACTCATTCAGTGCAAAATTTGTGCTGTTTTTTAAATCTTCCAGTGTATTTAAAAGCGTTCCGTCCAAATCAAAAATAACTGCATCAATCATAAGGTCATTTTATCATAAATATCTTTTGATATATTTTTCACGTTCTGCTTTGCCTTTTATACCGTTTAGCCTTCTTATTTCACCAGTTACAGGCATATTAATAAACGGTCTGTCGTGAAGCCCTGCAATTGACCACAAAATCCCAACATAACCGTTAGGGCTTTCACCGTCATAAGCGTATTTGTCATTGAGATAAACTGCAATATCAACAGCTTCCTGAGGAGTGTTAGTCCACTCCAAAAGTTTTTTCGCCCAGAACATCCTCAAATATCCGTGAATTTTTCCTTCGCGTATAAGCTGTTTTTGCGTGGCATTCCACAAATCATCGTAAGTTTCGGCTTTCTCAAGCTGCTCTTTTGTAAAAATGTGCACACGCAAATCTTTTATATGAAAATTTAATGTTCTTTTAGCCCAATCAGGAGCTGATTCAAAGCTTTTATAATTTTTATTGTACAGACAAAAATTGTCGGACAATTCCTGACGGATTATAAGTTCTTCCAAATAAACTTCTTTGCTTTGCGAAGGTGCATCGGACTTTATGACTTCAAGCGCAGCTCTCTGAGGAGAAACAAACCCTAAATTAAAATAACGTGACATTTCTGATGTTCCGTTGATGTCAGGATTATTTTTGTCCTCAGGATAATTTTTCAGTTTATTTTTTATAAAATCATCAAGGATTTCATATCCTCTATTTTTGTCAAACTCATATTTGGGAAATTCTGTCAGATATTCGTATATTTTTTCATATATTTTTTTACGTAAAGTAAATGCGCTGTACTCCTGTTTATCAGATGCAATTCTTGCAGGAACAATGTTGTGCGAATCAACTTCAAAAATTTTCCCTTTAAAATCGTTAAATAAATCATTGTCTGTTAAAGGATTAAAATCGATTACAAGTGTTTTGTTCTCTAATTCTTTTAAAAAATCCTTTAAATTCTTTTCAATGATTTCAAAATAAATATTTTGATTTTCATAGTTTTTCTTTAGAAGCTCAAGATTTTCGAAGTAGAAATTGTTTTTGCCTTCATTTTCAAAATTATTTTTAATATGAACAACTTTGAAATTTTTTGCATTATCTTTTGTAAAATTTAATGCAAAATTATCTTCTACCCTTAAATCACGTGAGGTTAAATACACATATTTGTCTGAAATATCGTTATTATTAACTTCATAAATTCTTGAAGGGTTAACCTTTTCTTCAACAACAAAATTTGAAGAAATAAATTTTTCTAATTGACCCTTTTTACCGTTAATATGCATAAAATCATAATAACTCACAATGACTTAACAAAAATCAGCAGATTTATTAATATTTTTGCATACGCTGTTTTTGATGTTATAATCCTTTATACAGAATAGTTTCTAAGGAAATAGGGATGAAGAAATTATTAATAACTTTACTTTTAAATATATGTATTGTCCCGTTTTGTTATGCGGTAGATGTCCCCGAAAAGGTTACACTACCCCAGGCATTAGATTTAGCTGTACAAAATAATATTGATTATAAATCCGCAAAAATTGATGTTGACATAGCAAAAAACAAAATTAAAGAAGCAAACAGACTTCAAAACCCTGATTTTAACATATTTTATAACTTTGGCTCTGCAGGACGCGGCAACCCGCAGCAGATAGGGCTTTCCGAAACAATTGAAATTGCTAAACGCGGAGCAAGAAAAAAACTTGCAAAATCAAATCTTGAATTAACAAAACAAAATGTCGGATATTTTGAATTTGATTTAAAAATGGATGTCAGAGAAGCATATGTTAACCTTGTAGCTGCAAAATCAGTTCTTAATGCGCTTGAACAGCAGCAGCAACTGCTTGAAGATTTATTGGAAGTTTCAAAGAAAAGGGTTGCGGCAGGCGCATCCCCTGAAATGGATATTCTTCAGGCAGAAATAGCTCTTAACCAGATGATTACCCAGGTTAATACCGCAAAAGTAAATGTAAAAGCTGCAACTATTGAGTTTAACAAAGTTATTAATCCTAAGGAAAAAACTGATGTACAATTCGATTCTGCAGACGAACTCTTTAGCGATAAAGAAAATTTTCTTGCTCTCTTAACCCCGAAACCTGATATTAATGTCCCGTCTTTTGATGAGATAACTGAAAACACATTGAAAAACAGGTTTGATATAAGAATTGCAAAACAACAGATAGATGTGGCAGAAAAAAATCTTACCGTTATTGCAAGACAGAGAATACCTGATTTGGCAATTCAGGGAGGATATGGTTATCAGCCCAAAAACTTTAATGACGAAGGCAGATTTTTAAATGGAGCTTACGCAGGTGCAAGCCTTGTTAATCTTCCGTTTTTATATACTTACAAACCTGAAATTAAAAACGCAAAGCTTGAAGTTGATAAAGCGCAGTTAAATTATATTTCTACACAAAATAAAGCAATTAAAGATTTGAACAGCGCTTATGAAAAATTCGTTACGGCAAAATTAAACCTTAATTACTATAACGAAAAACTTTTAAAAAGCTCTGAAGAAATGATTAAACTTTCCAAACGAAGCTATGAAGCGGGCAAATCAAATCTTACATCCCTGATTGTAATGGAACAGTCATATAAATCAATTATTGTAGGTTATACTTATGCTCTTGCGGAATATTATAACTGCTGGATTGACTTTTTGAGAGAAACAAATGCGGAGGAGTTTAACCTTGAAGCTATTTAATAATTTGATTAAACTCGCCGTAAAAAAGAAATTTATATCAGCAACAATCGCATTGCTTTTAATTTTTACAGGGATTTATTGCCTTAAAAATTTAGACATTGAAGCATATCCGGATTTTACCAATCCTATGGTTCAGGTAATTACGCAAATGCCCGGTAAATCCGCAGAAGAAGTTGAAAGACTTGCAACAATACCTTTAGAGAAAAATTTAAACGGCATTCCAAAAGAGAAAAAACTATATTCAAGTTCCCTGTTTGGACTTTCGGTTATAAAAATTGTTTTTGAAGACGGTCTGCCCTCTCAACAAATCCGTCAGCAGGTACTCGAAAGAATTTACCAGACAGAGCTTCCTGACGGGGTTAAACCTGTCTTAGGTCCCGATGCATCAGCAATCGGTGAAATTTACAGATACACACTGGAATCCGACTATTACAATCCTATGACCTTAAAAGCCATTGAAGACTGGCAAATGGAAAAAGCCTTTAAGCAGGTCGGCGGAATTATTGATGTAAACAGTTTCGGCGGTCCGATAAAAACATACAAAGTAATTATTAACCACGAAAAAATCCGTTTTTATAATCTTGATGTAGGCGAAATCTTTGATGCTATTAAGGCTTCAAACTCCACAGGCGGCGGTCATTATATTTCAAACAACGACCAGGCTTATATTGTCAGAGGCTTAGGACTTTATTCAAACATAGAAAGCATTGAAAATACTGTTATAACATCAAGAAACGGAATTCCAATACGTGTAAAAGATGTCGGCGAGGTCATAATTGATCCCGCAGTAAGAATAGGTCAGGTCGGCAAAAATCTTGATAATGATGTTATAGAAGGTATTGTTTTAATGAGAAAGGGTGAAAACCCTACCAAAACAATTAAAAATCTTGAAAAAAAATTACCTGATATTAAATCACAGCTTCCAAAAGGTGTTCATCTTGTTCCGTTTTACGAAAGAAGCGAACTTATTAATAACACAATGCACACAATAGGTCATAACATTGTTGTAGGTATAATTTTTGTCATAATAGTTTTATTTGCGTTTATTTTGGACTTGAGAATAACTCTCATTGCTTCGCTTGTAATCCCGCTTGCATTAGGCTTTGCATTTTTACTGTTCAGACTTTTTGATATACCTGCCAACCTTTTGAGTATGGGTGCGGTAGACTTTGGTATAATCGTTGACGGTGCCGTAATATTAATGGAAAACATTTACAGATGCCTTACAGGCTATAAAGGCACGCTCACTAAGAATAAAAAAGATGCATTAATATATAAAGCAGTAAGAGAAGTAGGAAGCGTAATTGTATTTTCAACATTAATTATTTTATGCTGTTTCCTTCCGATATTCGCTTTTGACGGGGTTGCAGGAAAACTTTTCCACCCGCTTGCTTTTACAATGGGATTTTCCCTGATAGGAGCCGTTATTGCATCATTATTATTTCTTCCTGCTATTTCTTCAATTTACATGCCTGACAAAAAATTTGAAGAAAAGAAAACCAAATTTCATATAAAGCATAAAGAAATAATGTCAAAAATTACTGAAACTTATGTAAAATTTCTGCATAAAGTTTTTGCATACCCAAAAAAATTCCTGCTTACTGCAGGTGTAATGTTTGCAGCTGCAATAACACTTTTCTGCTTTACAGGTTCGGAATTTCTACCAAACCTTGATGAAGGAAACATCTGGTTAAGAGTAACGGTTTTGCCGCGCAGTACAACTATTGCGCATTCGGTTGATGTCGCAAGAAATATCAGAGAAATCCTGCTTACATATCCTGAAGTTAAAAATGTGATTTCTCATATAGGTTCTGCCGATGACGGAACTGATCCTAACCTTTTAAGCAACATTGAAAATATGGTTGATTTAAAACTTGCTAAAGACTGGCGCTGGAAATGGCACGGCAATAAACAAAAACTTATTGAAGATATGTCAAAAAAATTATCCGATATTCCCGGAATTACAACATACTTCACCCAATACATTCAGGATAACGTGGAAGAAGCCGTATCAGGTTCAAAAGGTCAGGTTGTTCTGAAAATCTATGGAACTGATTTATATGAACTTCAAAAACTCCAAGATGAAAGTATTGCACTGCTTTCAGATGTTAAAGGTATTGTAGACCTTTCTTATGACCAAATTATAGGTCAGCCTCAGTATCAAATTAAAATAGACAGGGTAAAAGCAGCCCGCTACGGTTTGCGCAGCGATGACATTCAAAAAGTGGTAGAAATCGCAATCGGCGGTAAAAATGCAACTCAAGTTTTGGAAAACGAAAAACGTTTTGATGTATTTTTACGTCTTGAGCCTAACGACAGAGATTCTTTAAGAAAAGTTCAAAATATTATCGTAAAAACTCCTGAAGGAATATCTGTTCCTTTGAGCAACGTAACGGATATTACCACAGATAACGGCGCAATGATTATTACAAGAAGCGAAAATTCTCGTGTGGCTATCGTTAGGTTCAATATAAGAGGACGCGACCTGGGTTCAACAGTAAAAGATGCAGAAAAAATTCTGGATAAAAAGTTAAATCTTCCTGATGAATATCAGCTCAAATGGGCAGGTCAATCTGAAAGCCAGCAGAGCGCTAATACTCGTTTGGCAATAATCCTGCCGATAACACTTGTTTTAATCGGTTTAATTCTTCACCTGAATTACAAAAATAAAAAACACGTGCTCATTGCAATGTCAACAATACTTGTAACCCTTTCCGGATGCATTTTTGCGTTATTTTTAACAAGAACTTATTTTTCTATATCAGCAGGTGTAGGATTTATTGCAGCAATCGGCGTTTCAATACAAAACGGAGTAATACTTTTATCTTCAATTATCAGACAACGCAAGTTCTGTCATAACTCTTTTGATGCTGCAATCAGCGGAGCCGTTCAAAAATTAAGACCTGTATTAACTGCATCACTCGTTGCAATTTTAGGACTTTTTCCTGCAGCTTTATCAAACGGTATAGGCGCACAAAGCCAAAAACCTTTTGCAATAGCAATCATTGGCGGATTATCCGTCGGGACAGTCTTTACAATATTTTTGATTCCGTTATTATATAACTTAATCGACAATGATAACGTTTCTCAAAAAGGATTAATTCAAGAAAAAGATTTAATGGAGAATGTAAAATGAAAATTCTTAAACTGTTTATAATTTTATCGTTAATGATAGCTTTTACTGGCTGCTCATTTAAACATGAAACAAAAACCGTAAATAAACTTCTTACATTAACTGAAGCACAGGAAAAGAATGCCAAAATAGAAACTTCTCCTTTTGCCCAAACCGATATTGAACTGCAAATAACAATACCTGCGCAATTTAAAGCAAGAAATCAGTCCGTGGAAAGAATTTATTCACCCATAGACGGTAAAATTACTGAAGTTTATGTTGAACCAGGCGCTATATTAAAACAAGGACAGCCCGTAGTTCAAATTAAGTCTGATGAAATAAGTCAAATTCAGCTTGAATTTTTGGAAAAAATTCTTGAAATAGATGCAAATATTAATGAGATGAAAGCTCAATTTGACCTGTCAAGACAGACATTTAACAGAGAAAAAACTTTATATAATGAAAAAATATCATCTCGTGCGGAATACGAGATTGCAAACGCACAAATGCGTAAAGACAACGCAAATTTAAATGCCTTATACACAAAACGTTCAGCGTTAATTCAAGTCTACAAACAAAGACTTGCAGTCTATGGCGGAAGCCTTGACAATGTCTTAAAAACACGCCAAATATACCCGTTTGTAACTTTGAAAGCCAACAAAAACGGAGTTTTACTTGAAAGAAAAGTTAATCCGGGTGAAATTGTCGAAAAAAACAGAGAATTATTTAACCTTGCAGACCTTTCAACAATTTGGCTTGTAGGTTATGCATTTGAAAAAGATTCATCCAACCTTCATCTTGGCGAGGCTGTAACAGGTACATTGGAAGAAAATTCAGGCAGGGTAAACGGAGTACTTTCTTATGTATCGCCTATCCTTGACAATACAACCAAAACGCTTGAAGTGCGTGCTGACATCCCTAACAAAGACTTTGTAATCAAACCAAATATGTATGCTGAAATGTTTGTAAATACAGGAACAGTAAATGTACTTGCAATTCCTAACGATGCTGTTGAAAAATACGGAGACTACAATTTTGCATACGTAAAAGTTAAGCCTCACACATACGAAGAACGCAAAGTAGAAATAGGCAGGAAAAATGACAAGTACTCTGAAGTAATTTCAGGCATAAAAGCAGGAGAAGAAGTAGTAATAAAAGGTTCTTTCGAACTTCTCGGTGAAAGTATAAAAAAACAATCGGATTTATAAATGAACTCCTAAAAGACTTATCCGCAGGGAAAGCGGCTGTGCCGGAGCAGGCACGAAAGTTGAAAAACTCCTAAAAGACTTATCCGCAGGGAAAGCGGCTGTGCCGCACATTTATAGATTTGTTCTTTTTCCTTTTAATATAACTTCTTATTTGACTTACACCTTCATATATTACTATCGGAAGACTTGTATAGCCCAAAACTATTAAAGCATCTTTAACAGGTGTCTTTCTGATTTGTAATAAGGTTTTTGATTTGTTATTTTGGGGTATCTGTTTATTTACGTTAATTTTTATAGGACTGACTTTCATAAAAATATTTTTAAATTTTTTATGAATATTCACATTAGCCGATAGAATAACTTTCTACCTAATTATTTATTTTTGTAATATAATCTTTATCAGCTGAAATATGAATTAAATAAAGAAGGAAATATGATAACAACTAATAAATTAACCGTAAGATTCGGTTCTCAAACACTATTCGAAAATGTAAGCATTAAATTTACTCCCGGCAACTGTTACGGCGTTATAGGCGCAAACGGAGCAGGAAAAAGTACGCTGTTAAAAGTAATTTCAGGCGATATAGAACCTACATCGGGTGAAGTTAATATAACAAAGGGACAAAGAATTGCAGTTTTAAGACAAGACCACTTTGCATTTGACGATTACAAAGTAATCGATACAGTAATTATGGGGCATAAAAAGCTTTATAATATTATGCAGGAACGCGATGCTCTTTATGCGAAACCGGATTTTAATGACGAAGACGGAATTAAAGTAGCACATTTGGAAGAAGAATTTGCAGAACTTGACGGCTGGCAGGCAGAGGCAATGGCTGCATCAATGCTTTCAGATTTAGGAATTGGCGATGAACTTCATTATGAACAAATGAGTGAGCTTGCAGGCAGCGAGAAAGTGCGTGTATTGTTAGCACAGGCATTATTCGGCAACCCTGACATTCTTCTTCTTGACGAGCCTACAAACCACCTGGATTTGAACACAATTGCCTGGCTTGAAGAATTCCTTATAAATTTCCAAAATTTGGTAATTGTTGTATCTCACGACAGAAAATTTTTGGATAATGTTTGTACACACATGGCTGATATTGATTACAAAAATATTCAGCTTTATACAGGCAACTACTCGTTCTGGTCACAAGCAAGCCAGCTAATCCAAAAACAAAAAGAAGAACAAAATAAGAAAACCGAAGAAAAAATGGAAGAATTAAAAGCGTTTATTGCAAGGTTCAGTGCAAACGCATCAAAAGCAAAACAAGCTACTTCCAGAAAAAATATGCTTGATAAATTGTCTTTGGAAGAAATTAAACCGTCTTCAAGACAATACCCGAGAATAAGATTTACTTACAATAAAATTCCAGGTAAAGACGTTGTTTCAGTAAAAAATCTGAACAAAACAGTTGACGGTGAATTATTAATTAAAAACTTAAGCTTTGAAATTAATCAAGGTGAAAAAGTTGCATTTATAGCACGTGATCCGTTTATCATTACAAACCTTTTTGAAATTCTTGAAGGCAGAATTCAGCCTGACAGCGGAGAAGTTAACTGGGGTGTTACTGCAACCCATTCATACTTCCCAAAAGACAACAATTTCTATTTTGAAAACGACAAAAATATTATGCAGTGGCTTGCACAATATTCTCCTGACCAGCATGTAAACTTCTTGCGCGGATATTTGGGCAGAATGCTCTTTACAGGAGATGATGCGGACAAAAAAGTTAATGTTTTATCAGGCGGTGAAAAAGTAAGATGTATTTTAGCCAAAATGATGATTGCTGAAGCTAATGTAATGATTTTTGACGAACCCACAAACCACCTGGATTTGGAAGCTATTACTGCATTAAACAACTCAATGATAGATTTTCCCGGCACAATACTTTTCACATCACAGGATTACCGCTTAATCCAAACAGTTGCAGACAGAATAATCGAGATTTCGCCAAACGGTTACATCAATATGCGTAACAAATATGACGATTATCTCAAAAATCCTGTTGTAATCAAAAAACGTGAAGAAATTTATTCTTCTAAGTAAGAAGACTCTAATAATTGTATTTTTTTATACACATTTTTAACATAAATAATATATTTATCTTCACCAAAATGAGAGAATGTTATTTTACCAATAGCAGATGCTCTGAATAAGCCTGCAACAGGTGAGAATTTAACGCTTTGAGGATGGAATGAATACTTATGGAAATTTTTGTCAGTATCATTTAAGAGTAGAAAATCTCTTTTTTTGAAAGGGGATTTTCTGACAGTAATCTTGTTATCAATAAAATGAGAAATCAAAATTATTTCAGCATCAGGAAAAATTTGTTTAATTTGTCCCTGAGTTAATTCTTTTTCTTCAAAGTTTTTGCCGTTGTATACAACTTCAAAAATTTTTAAATCAGCATTATGACAAGCAATTAATCTGCCTTCAAAAATGAATTCATAATCCGAGCCGAGCATTAAAGCTTCATCCCCGTTTGAATAAGAGTATATGGAATAATTACCTGTACCCGGAGAAGTTTTTTTAGACAAAACTATCCTGTCTTCAACCATAGAACCTGTGGACCAAACATTTGCAACAGGTGAATAAACTACCTGAGTGCTGCTTAAAACAGGTGTCATTTTTCCTGCAAAAGCAGGACAAGCCAGTAATAAAATACCCATAATTAATATAAGTTTTTTCATTATAAACCCCTTTCGTTTTTTTAATAATAGCATGAAAATAGTAAAAGAAAAGTGGCTACGCCGCAATGAACATATGTATTTACAGATGAACTTTTAAAAGCTCTATCCACAGGGAGAGGCGGACTTTGTCCGCAAAAAAAAGGAGCCGCATGGCTCCGTTGGAATTAAGAATAGCTGGAAGTATGAAAAAGATTTAGTAATTATATTTAAACCTCATCATGAAAAATGGGCAATTACCCGACCGATTAATAATAAAACACCGCTTGTCTGACAAACGGTGTAATTCTTATTTAAACTTTTGCTTTAAAACTGCTCAGGCACTGGGCAAGCTGGTCAGGACAGCTCGTAGATTTATCCCCGCATTTTATACCCGAAAGTCTAGTTATTACATCATCAATTGACATACCCTTTATAAGACTTTTTATTCCTTGCAGATTACCGCTGCAGCCGCCTATAAAATCAACATCGGTAATTTTATCATCATCGATTTTTACCTGCATAAGATGGCAGCATGTTCCGGTTGTTTTGTATTGTATTATTTTTTCCATAATTTGCTTTCTCCCGTAAATTATTGTATGCTAAATATTGAAAAATAACAAAACCTGATTAAATAAGATGTAACGATATGAAAAAAATATTTCTGATTATAACTTTAATAATACTTTCATTGCCTGTACAAGCGGAAAACGTAATAAAGGGCGGAATACAATTTGATGTAACTTCTGCTAGAGAAGAAATTTTCAGCAAACCCGTTCAAAGGCTTAACCCTGAACTTATTGCAGAATATTTGACAGACAGAGATTATGAAGATAATATGACCTACCTTGCGAAAGGAAAAGCATCACTTGAAGACAGAATCCTTGCATTCTTTTCGGATTCGACATACGCTGTAATGTACAACGATGATAAATATCACGTTTGGTATTATACAAAAAACGGCAAACTGCTTTATGCGGAAGAAAAAGAAAATCTTGATTACCCTTGTAAATTCTACAAATATAATACATCAGGCGGGCTTGTTAACGCAGGGCTGAAAACATCTAAAGATGAAACATATATATTCAACAGCTACGGACAATTGATTGCCCACTGGATAAAAAATAATGCTTTTGACGAGTACGGAAATATTATAATGACAAGAAAATATTCACACTAAACAAAAAAACGGCTTAAAGCCGTTTTTTTGTTATTTTAAATTCCATGAGTATCTTTTTATTTTTTCCATAAAACCGATTTTTTTCACTCCGTTTTTCTTCACAGAAACAATTTCAAACGGTTCAGGCTGAATTGTTCTTGCATACTTGATGTCAGGTTCACCAAAAAGCATTACATACGATGCTTTGTAATTTTCAGGAACTTGAAGATAATCACACAATTCAGGCATAACTATCAAACAGAATTCCGCAAGTCCGCACCAGCAGGTTCCGACATTCAAACTGTGAGCATATAACTCAAAATAGCTTAATGCAATCACAGGGTCTACATTATAGCAGGGAGCATTGACAGGTGTAGAAACAACTACCATATGCGGAGCGCCTCTAAATACTATGTCTTCGCCATTGAGAAAAGCATTTTTATATCTGCCGAATTTATTTGCTATTGCTTTAATAGGGGTTTTTGTCAGAGCAGCCATAATTTTGCTGTTAACATAACCTCTGAATTCGTTCATAACATCTATATCATCTATAAATGAAAAATGAAGTTTATGATTGTTACATCCTGTTGGCACCCAGTTAAGCATATTTTTAAGCTTTTCCATTTTATCAGCCGCAAGATTTTCCTGTTTATAATGTCTTATGCTTCTTCTGCTTTTGATAAGGTTTAAAACTTTTTCAGGGCTTTGTTCTTCGACCTTTTCGGAATTTTCAGGATTTTTATCAAAAATAGAAATTGCACCAACAGGACAAACTGCAAAACAATGCTGACACTTAAAACAAGCATCCTCATTTATCCTAGGAATTTTATTTTCATCAAACTCAAGAGCTTTTGCAGAACAATCTTTCACGCAAAGACCGCAATGAATACATTTTTCTTCATCAACTTTAAAATTATACATAGAACTTCCTCTTATAACTGACTCATAATATAGAATATCATAAATATTTTATATTAATCATCTGTTTCAAAAGAGTAAATTATTTCTCTGTCAAAAGTTTCACCTTTTTTTAAAATCGGCTTTTCCTTGAATGCATCAGTGTTTACGGCATTAGGATAGAACTGCGGTTCAATGCAGAAAGCTGAACGTTTTTCATATCTTTTACCGTCTTTTCCCTCCGGCTGGGCAGATTTACCTAAATGGTTAGCAGTATAGAACTGAAATCCGGGAAGGTTTGTTTCAACTTCAAGCTTAATACCTGTTTTTTCTGATTTAACTTCTGCAATTTTAATCATCTTTTTGCCGTCATATCCGTCGATACAGTAATTTTGGTCAAATCCGGAACCGATTTCAAGCTGATTTGATTTTTTATTAATCATATCCGCAATTTTACGCTCTTCTCTAAAATCAAAAGGAGTTCCTTCAACAGAAGCTATCTCTCCTGTTGGCACTGCAATTTCATTATTTACGGTATAATGAGAAGAATTTTCAAGCTCAACAATGTGGTTTAATACAGAATTTTCTTCAGCGTTTTCTGCTCCGTCAAGATTAAAATATGTATGGTTTGTTAAATTAATCAAAGTATCATTATCTGATTCAGCATTATATTTTATATGCAGCTTGTTATCATTATCAAATTTATATGTAACAGAAACCTTTACATTTCCCGGATAACCGCTTTCCATATCTTTTTTATTGTAAGTAAATTTAATTCCGTCTTTCAAAACTTCCGCATTCCAATTCTTTACGTCAAAACCATCAGATCCGCCGTGAGAATGTGTTTTTCCATTATCTTTATTGCATTCAAGTTTATATTCCTTTTCGTTTATTTTAAAAGTTCCGTTATCAATTTTGTTAGCGCACGGACCTATTGTTCCGCCTGCATGCCCGACAGGAGCTTCCTCATAAGGAGCAACAGAACTGTATCCTTGAGTAACATCTTTAATTTTACCGTTCTTATCAGGAACTTTTATAGAAGTAATTGCAGCCCCGAATGTTGACAAATCAACACTTGCTCCGTTTTTGTTTGTAATTGTATACAAAACAGCTTCCTGACCTGTTTTTTTAATGGTGCCGAAAGACTTGCGTTCAATTTTAATCCCTTCAAAATCTTTTCCAACACTGTTATCGGATGTTTGTACGCTCTTTGTAAACGTATCTTTCACAGGCTGTGAAAAAATATGAGTCTGCTGAACAAGATTTGATTGTACAGGTTTGTTATATGTATTTAAAAAATTAACGTGAGAATTGAAGTCTATCGGCATAAATTTTCTCCTTTTCTTTAAATAATAACATAAATTATCAAACAGGCGATTGTAAATATTTAATATTTTAATTATCATTAATATGGGAGAGTATCTTATGACTGAATTACACGATTATAAATATTATACAAACTTGGGAATATCCGAAACAAATAACGGCAATTTTGAAGAAGCTATCGAAAATTTTAATAAAGCTATAAATCTTAATCCGACTTACTCATTGGCTCATTTTTCAAAAGCAGTGGCATACCACAATTTAAACAGACTTGAAGAAGCATATGAAAATTACTCAAAAGCTATTGTAGTATACCCTCAAATGGTTGATGCTTATTTCAACAGAGCTCAAACTATATTATCAAACGAAAATTCTGATGATGAAGATTTAAAAAAAGCATTACAGGATTTGGAAACTGCAATAGAACTAGATACAAAATTTGTAGATGCATACTATTATGCTGCTGTGATTAAAAAGAAATTACAAGATTACAGAGGCGCTTTAAAATACCTTGACAAAGCCATTGAAATCGAACCCGAAGCTGTTCATTCAAGAGCACTGAAAAAGCTTATTCAACAAAAATATCTGAAATAGGATTATTTATTTTTTAGATACCCATTTGTTACCTTCAATATAAAAACGCCGCATATAATCGGCACCCTCCTTAATGCCTATTCTTTTTGCAGAAGTAATATTATCAGGTTTAAAACCTTTTTCAATCCAAATATCAGATTTGTTTGTAGTTATATCAACCCCGTTTAATTCTTTTGTTATGGAAAATGCTTTACATAACCTTGACGGGCCGTTGGTTTTCAAGCTTTTGTCCAGAGGCTCAAGAGCTCTGATTAAAACAGCGCAGCCTTGATTTTTCTTTTCAGTAACTGTATTGAAACAGTAGTGCATGCCGTAAATAAAATACACATAAGAAATTCCTCCGTCTTCAAACATAACTTTTGAACGCTCAGTTATACCTTTATAAGCATGACAAGCAGGATCATCCTGTGTATAAGCTTCTGTTTCAACAATTACACCTCTCAATATTTCATCGTTTATACGTCTGCATAAAACACATCCTAAAAGCTCTCGGGCTACATCCAAAGTATCTTTTAAATAAAAACTTTTCTTTAATACCGTCATAATAGAATTATATACTAATATTTTAATAAAAATTCTTTATTTGGTATTTCTACCTTTCGGCCAAAATTGTATTTATACTGCTTTTTACTTATTGTTTTAAATTTGTAAATAATATTGTACTGATCTACACCTTCAGCAGTACCGTCGCTAAACGAGCCTTTACGCAATTTCCAATTTATATCCATAAGTATGATTAGCTTCAAAGCGAATAGGAAGCGTGTTTATTACATTTTATATCAATGTCAACTATAAATAACATTTACGTTCTTGACCTGCAACACCTGCATAAAGTTCAACATATTCTTTTGAAGGGCTTGAATCGATTTTGGTTAAAAGTACTTCTTCTATTTGGAAAAAGCCTACATCACCTGACATTTCAATATCAATTTTTATAGGTTTTCTTTCACCGCGATGGATGCCTATTCTGTTTATCGCATTTGCAGAATATTTATGAATATCCCCTACTTTTGGAGTTGTATTAATTGCCATAGGTATTCTTGCACGGCCTTTTGTCATATCGCAGCCGTCAGCAATTAAAAGAATGCCCGCTTCTATTGAGTGGATTTTTCGTGATGACATATGACCTATTATAGCCTCTGTTGCTACGGATTTTATTATTACACGTCTATGAAGATTATCAGGAAATACATGCAGCAAAGTTCTGTCAATAATAGGCTGAGCCAAAAGAACAGACATCTCTTCATGTCCCTGACGCCCGATTGCCATTCCCAAATCGTGCATCAGACCTGCAAGGATTACAGCACACATACTGTCCTCGAAAGTTCCGATTTCTTCAATTTCAAGAGATGTTCTAATTCCCGCTTCATGAAGAATATTAAGCATTTTTATAGCATTACCCACAACCTGACGCATGTGAACAGGACCGTGATCATTAAATCCCAGTCTGCGGATAGAAACATTATTCGCATACTCCTGCATTTCCTGCAATTCTTCGTCTGCAAATAAATATTTAACCATTTCAAGACAGATAGGTATATTTTTTAATCTGTCAAGTATTTTTGTCTCGGTTGAAAGTTCTTTAATTGATTTCATATAATTCTCGATTTCCTGATTTAATTGTTACATTACCATGATAACGCATAATATATAAAAAGTTAAGTGTTAATAATTTTATACCCGTTTTTATCTTAAAAATAAATTTTATAGTAAAATATAAGTGTAAAAATTATAAATTTAAGAAAGAGGATATTATGTTAACAAAAAATGCGAATGTTACAGCTAAATTCACAGGCGTGGATTTTTCTCAATATTCATCAAAGGTTTCTGAATTCGTAAATGAATTTTCTTCAAGAGCTAACAAAAAAGGTCAATTTTTAAACTGGGTAAACTTACCTCAAGAACAAGCTAAAAGAGTTGATGAAATTTATGAATTAGCAGCTAATCTGAAAGCACAAACAGGTGCTAAAAAACTTAGCGTAATGGGTATCGGCGGTTCTAAACATACCGTTGAACATATGTTATCAATTAACGGCTTAAATATTAAACAAGATGTTGTTGAATTTTATTCTGATGTTGATTCTGCAAGCTTAGAAAGATTTTTATACAGATTAGAAAATAATGTTCTTGAATCAAACTTTATGATTGCTTCAAAATCAGGTTCTACTTTTGAAACTAAAGACGGTTTCTTAAGAGTTTTACAAATGCTTAAAGATGCATACACAGCTCAGGGAAAATCAGCTGAAGAAGCTGACAAAGCTGCTCATAAACACTTTATTGCAGTTACTGATGCTAACGCTGAAAAAAGCGAATTAAGAAGAACATCTATTGAAAAAGGCTGGTTAGGCGATTTGTTTATTCATGACGATGTCGGCGGACGTTTCTCAGCATTTGATGATCATGCTCTATTCACTCTTGCTTATGCAGGTATGAAAAAAGAAGATATGATTTCAATGCTTAATGCTGCTCAAGAAGTTTCTTCAGAATCTTTAACAGCGGATTTAAGCGTCAACGATGCTTTAAAAGAAGGTATTTTCTGGGCTGAAGCTAAAATGAACGGTATCAGTGCATCTGTTCATCAATACATGGGTTCAATTTTCGAAAACACTGTATACTGGCACGCACAAATGCAGAACGAATCTGTTAAAGATACATTAAAACAGGTTGCAAAAGTTCCTGATGCAATGCACCACAGTGCGGAAGCTCACTTCAATCCTGCAAACAAACTTGTATTTGCTTTAACTGTTCCTCAAGACAACGGTGTATGCAGAGAAAATGCAGAAAGCTATATTGATGCTTTAACTAAATCCTACGAAGTTACAGGTTCTTTTTTCTTAGAAACAGTTAAAACTCAAGGAATGGGATTAACTCCTCAAGCTGCAGGTGCTTTAACTCAGTTAAGAGCATTTGCAACAGTTTATCAGGAAATCGTTGAAAAAGTTATTTCAAAAACAGCTTTCCCTGAAGTATTAGACAGCGTATTGCAGCCGCACGTTGAATTCTACAAAAAGAATTTAAAAGGCGGAGTTGTTGTTCCGGGAAGAATTTCTAAATAAAAATTTAATCTCATAATTTGAACGGATGCTTAAAAAAGCATCCGTTTTTTAATTTTATTGCTGCCGAAAACTTCTAAACATAGCAAATTGGCTCATCTTTTTATCAGGTAATGTACCCTTTAATTTTAACAAAAATCCAAGATGAGTATAAATATTAACATTTACAGCTTTTTGAGTTTCCAAATAACAGGAGATATTCTTCGAATCAAACCAGTCCAAAACAGGCTTTATGGTTTTTGAACCGATTTTCATACCTTGTTTATCGGGAAGAACACCGAACTGAAAAATATACCAGCTGTCAGCAGAAGCTATTCCTTCACGAGCTTTATTACAATTTTTTTCATATTCCAAAGACCTGAAAACTATTCCCAAACCTTGAGAAAATATTATTTTCAGAGCACCTGCACGAATACAGTCCCAAACAGATAAATTGGAATTCTTTAAAGGTGCAATAATTATAAACCCGTTAATATTTTCACTTTCTGCAAACATATACATCTTTTTGAACGCTGCATTATAAATTACAAAATAATAATTAAACAAAGATTTATATGTTAAATTTGCCGATAATAAAAACTTGCTGCTGGCATCATCTAAAAATGCCTTTGCAGCAACTTGCGCACATCTTTTCAAATCCTTTTTCTTTATCCTGTATAATCCGTCTATTATAATTTCATCCTTTTTCATATACACTCTCTTAATTATTTTTACAACATTGTAGCTTATTGTTTATAAGTAGCCAAAAATAAGGATATATTTATGGAAAAATATTTATCAGCTAAAAGTCTTCCAAAGGATTGGGAAGACAATATAGGAAATAATCCATATCTTAAAAAAGACTTTTTAGAATTTATTGAAAAAATCGACAATTCAGAAAAATCATACTATGTTTTCAGAAATTCGCAAGGAAAAATTGATACACAATTTCTGATAAGCAAAACCGTTGATAACGATATTGCAATGTTTACACCGTTTAAAATTCCTGTTGTATTAAATTCTATCTATTATCCGTTTACACTTTCAAAGCCTGGAGGAATTTTCGGCAATATCACCAAAAAAGAAGTATCTGATTATCTTTCAAATCTTAAGGGCTTTAAATTAATTATAAACGTTGATGAAAGCTGCATTATTAACAACTTTGCACGCGGAAAAATTTTACCAAAATGTATGATGAAAATAAATTGGAATTCTTTTGACGAATATATGAAATCTTTAAGAGCAGGGTACAGACGAAGATATAATATAGCACTTGAAAAATCTAAAAACCTAAATTTTTATATCCTTAAAAATAATAAAACCGAATTTAATGAAAAAATGTATAATTTATATATTGATGTATACAATAAAGCTGACTATAAGCTTGGCAAAGTTGCTATTGACTTTTTCAGACAAGAGGACCTGGTAATACTTGTACTTGAGGACAATGAAAAAGAAATACAAGGGTTTGCTGCAATACATAAAAACAATGACGAATTACTATTTGAATTCGTTGGCTTAAATAAAAAAAATATTTCAAAGTATGATATTTATATAAGACTGTTACTTGAAATAGTCAGGTACGGAACAGAAAACGGGTATAAAATAATAGACTTTGGTCAAACAACAGATGAAGCAAAACTTAAACTTGGCTGTAAATATGAAAACTTATATGCACTAATAAATCATTCAAACGGAATAATAAACTTCTTACTAAAAAAACTAACACCATTTATTCAATATAAGCCGTTAGATGAAAATAAATTCCACGTTTTTAAATCCAATTATTCTAACATATAAATTAGCTTCTTAAAAATCAAAGGTTAACTTACATTATTTCTAATAAAATCAATAGCTTTTTTAATTTTAGCAATTTTTGATTGTTCTTTAGGTGTTAGAGCAGTTAAATCAGCATTTTTCGTCAGATTTTGAAATGGAGTTTCAGCTTTAAAATATCTGGTCTCAAAAAAAATACCCGTTTCAACCGCTATATGTTTGACATTATTTTTTACAGAGTGTGTGATAGTGCCTAAAAAATTTGACTCATAAGTTGTAAATTTTTCTAAGCTCTTCAGACCATTTTCATCGGTAGCATACTGCCAAACAGAAGAAATTGCGGTGCCGTTTTTTCTTTCAACATGTTTATAAATAAACGGCAAATCCCTAAACATTTTATAAGAAACCTTTGTTCCGTTAGGAAAAGTTTTGACGTCAGTACCCTTAAGACAATATTTAATCATATGGTTATATGCATTTGCAACGCTGACCGGTTTAATCATTCAAGTATACTCCATTTAGTTATATAGTTATTTCATCATAGTTTTGAAAATAAAACAATATAATATAAAATTCTTTTAACTAAACATAATAACTCTTATCTGTCGCGAGTTTGTATTGGCATTGTGAAGCTCTACAAATTTGTAATCTGCTCTTATCTTATCGAATTTATCAAACGATATTCCTCTCATTCCAGCGTAGATAGTATCTAGTTAACGCAATTTTTCGACCACACAGGGAATAATAATTTAATTTAGATTTTATAGATTTTTATCACTAATTTTCAAAAATCCCATTTTATAATATAATTTATGATATTGGAGAAGTTTAAAGTTTTATGTTCTTTTTTAATCAAAATTTAATAGAAGATTATAAATCGGAAACTCAAAAGATTCGTGTAATGAGCGAATCTTGGCTGCAAGAATATGGGTATTGTGTAAGATGCGGCAAAAAATTAAAACATTTTAAAAATAACAAACCTGTTGCTGATCTCTATTGTGAAAATTGTCTTGAAGAATATGAATTAAAAAGCAGTAAGAATAAATTAGGTAAAAAGATTCTTGGCAGTGCATATTCAGTTATGATTCAAAAAATCGATAATAATACTGTACCAAACTTTTTTCATCTAAATTATAATAAAGCAAATTATTCAATAAATGATTTGATTGTAATTCCAAAACATTGTATGTGCAAAAGTATTATAACAGCAAGAGATCCTTTGCCTCAAACTGCACGACGAGCTGGTTGGATAGGCTGTTATATCGACATTTCCTCCATACCCAAAAGTGGGAAAATATACTTAATACAAAATGGTGTAAGCATTGATAAATCAAAAGTAATCAAACAGTTCAAGAAAACTTTATTCTTGAAAAATATGAAAGATGAACCAAAAGGTTGGTTGTTAGATATTATAAAATGTATAGAATTGTTGGATAAATCTCAATTTACTTTGGATGAAATTTACGCTTGTGAAAATATACTAAAGATAAAACACCCTGATAATCACAATATAAGAGCAAAAATTCGTCAAGAATTGCAAATTTTAAGAGATTATGAATATTTGTATTTTTCTAATAGAGGAGAATATAGTTTAGATAAATATTAATCTACATCAATCCCAGATTTAAAAGTTAAAACGTTTGTACTGCTTGATACAACAAACATCCGAACTTTGCACTAAAAAACACCCTTTCGGGCTTATTCCCTTTCGGCAAAAGCACTCCAGCCTCAGCTCGTTCGCGCTCAAACTCAAACGGAGTTCTCATATCAAAACCTGACAAAATAAAAAGGACAATAACTTATGTCATTGTCCTTTTTATGGTGGAGGTTAGGAGATTCGAACTCCTGACCCCCTGCGTGCAAAGCAGGTGCTCTACCAGCTGAGCTAAACCCCCACGTGCTTTGTGAAAAAGCAGTTGTTATTTACTTGTCACATTATTCATTGTACATGCTGATTTTTTTTTGTAAAGTCCTTTTTTTAAATTTTTTTTGTATCTTTTTGATTATTATAAAAAAAAGAGCCTTTTATTAAGGCTCTTTTTATTATTATCTTTTTGTATTTTATACTGAACAAACCATTTCCATTTCATTGCTTGATACAATGTTTGAGAAATTATAATTTTCTACCAAATCTCTTTGTTCAAAGTATACGCAATCATCCATTACAAGCTCATCGCATTGTTTCAATGTCATTAATGAAAGATTTTTTGCTGATTTTGAATCTGTGATTAATTTGTGTACTCTTAAATTTTTAGGTAATTGAGAAATTTTTGTACCTTTAATGTTAAATACATTTGTTCTTATATCTGTGTTTAATTTTTCAACACTGCTTTTCTCCATATTTAAGCTGTCTGTCCAAATATGTACAGGTAATTTACCGATTGTAGCATTTGACATATTTACACTGTTTGCATCAATTGGTGATTCGATTTTCTTAATTTCTGCTCCTGACATATTCAAATCTTTTGAAACCCAGCCGATTGACAATTTGCCGATAACACATTTTGATAAGTTCAAGCTGCCTTCAATATGTCCTAATTCCAAATTTTTGATTTCACAGCCTGATAAATCTAAGTCGCCGCCTTGATAGTTGTTAATTAATTCTTGATAATCTCTTTTCATAAAAACCTCCGTATTTTAATTGTTATTATAATATAACGATAAATTCTTTAATTTTTATCCTCCGGTTATATGTTTTTTTTTAAATATTTAACGTAAAATCAGAAGTTTAAATCACTCTCAGTGAGTTTCAGAATATAATCCAGGCGGTTTTTATCGTTTAAATACCACCAGCCTATAAGGGTTTCGAATGCGGTTGCCTGGCGGTATTCACCTTGATTTTGGCGTCTTGCAACAGGTATATTCAAATTTCTTCCGCGTCTGGCAATTTCTTTTTCTTCATCAGTTAAAAAATCTTCTAAATAATGCAATAATTCTGCTTGAAATCCCATTTTAACTTTTGATGTTGTAATTTGATGAAGTTTTTTGGCATTTTCGGTAAGTTTAACTGTTTTTTCTCGAATAAATAACTCCCAAACAGCATCGCCAATGTATGAATAATTTCTTAAATTCATTTCTTCCATAAAAAGAGTTTACTACAAAATATTGAATTTAGCTTTGATGTATGAGATAATTCATTCTATAAGAGAGGTTTTATGAAAAAAAGCTTAATAATATTATTTGGAATATGTGTTTTATTAAACGGAATTTCTGTATTTGCGCAAGAAACTTCCGTACCATCCTGCGGGTGTCAAAATCAAACAAAATGTCTTGATTTAATTACATCAATGTATAACGAAAGAGCAACATTATATAATGTTTTAAATCTTTCAAACGACCAGTTAAAATGCAAGGATGTAATTGATAAAAAACGTTATGAAGAATTAGGTGCAAAATTCAGACAATATGAACAGGAAAAGTATGTTCTGGCAAAACTTTGCGAGCATAATGCAAGTCAGGCAGCTGTTAAAAAACAGGAAAAAGTTGTTAAATGTCTTGAATGCGAAATGAAATGCATTGCAAATAAATACGATAAAGAATTTAAATCTATTTTAAACAGTGAACAAAAAGCTAAATATAACACTGTAAGAAAAATGGAACGAAAAGAACTTAAATACTGCCAAAAGAACAAAGCTTTTTACAAACGTGATCCTAAATTAAGACCATTCGGACAAAAAATGTATTATGAAGAACAAAATAATGTGTTATGTCCTGTTCATAACAAATGGCATTTATTTGGCATAAAGCATAAAACAGCAGATTAATCCATTTTAAAAGTTTTGACTTTAGAAAGATTAATGTGACAATAACCAGAAGGATTTTTTTGCAAATATTTCTGGTGGTATTCTTCTGCTTCATAAAAATTCTCAAGCTTTTTTACTTCTGTAACAATAGGCGCAATATATTTATTTTGTTCTTCATTAATTACATCATTTATTACAGATAAATCTTTATCATTAATATAGTAAATCCCTGTACGATATTGGGTTCCAATGTCATTTCCCTGTCTGTTAAGCGATGTGGGATTAATTATGTCAAAAAATCTTTTGAGAATTTCTTTTAGTGATATAAGATTTTCATCGTAAACAATTTTAACTGCCTCTGCAAAATCAGTTTTTCCTGTACAAACTTGCTGATAAATCGGATTTTCACAATTGCCGTTTGCATAACCTGCTGTGGTATTGATTATTCCTTTCACCTGCATAAAATATGCTTCAATCCCCCAAAAGCAGCCGCCTGCAAGATAAATAATTTTTGCCATAACTAACCTCCTGATAAATATTATCATAAAATTTCAAATCTTTAATTACTCAAATAAATTAAACAAATGATGATTTTTTTTTGATAATCATTATAATTGGGGTATGAGGAAATTAGTAGTTTTAGGTTTAATACTTTTATTAAGCTGTGAAGCAGGTTATGCCTGGGGATTTAAAAAATCTCCTGCAAGTACAAGTGCTGTAACAGAATCAGAAACAGAAGGGAAAGGTTATGTAGGCACATTACCTGATATTTCAAAAAGTTTCGAAACGTCTGAGCCTAAAAGTGCCAAACCTATGTTTGAAAAAACAAAAGATTTTAATTCTTCACAAGAGGTAAAACCTGTACCGAGAGATAATCCTGCTTTTGTAAATATTATGTTGAAAACGGATAAAACATCTCCGTATTTAAATGACTTAAATGAAATTCTCCCACAGCTTGAAAAATTACTGGTATGTATTGAAAATAATGATAATGTTCAAAAATTTAATGCAAAAGCTTATTTTTTCAATAAAACAGTAGATTATTTAAGAAATAAATATGAAGGCAAACCTGAAAGCAGTTATATATCCTTTCAAAAACTTTTGGAATTGAGTTCACATACTCAATCAATAGCCACTTTACGTGCAGAAGCGGAAAAATACAGACCTTATCTTGCATACACCGGAGCCGGATACCTTTATAACGACAATGTAATTGACCAGCAGCTTGAATATTTGCGTGTAGAAATTGAAGACACAATAGTAGTTTTAAAAGAAGCTAATTAATCTTTAAGGCAGGGCTGTGCAAAAAAGACACAAATGCTTGAGAACTTATAAAAGCTTTCACAGGAAAACTCCCGCTCTAAGGCGGGAGAAGGAATGAAAGTCTGCCTTTAAAAGACAGAGTTTTCGTATGAAATTTATTTTATTTTTGCTTCAAGTCTTTCAAGTCTTACTTTTAATTCCGCGTTCTCTTTTTCCAGTGCTGTAACTCTTGAATCAAGCTCTTTGACAGCATTGATTACTGCATAAAACATATCTTCCATTCTGATTGTTAAAAAGCCGTCTGCGCCTTTTTTAACCGCATCAGGGAATACTTTTTGCAAATCCTGTGCCATTACCCCGACATGAGGTTCTTTGGTTTTATCTTTTTTAAATGTATAGTTAAATACTTTTAATGCACGGATTTTGTCCAAGCCTGATGTGAATTCTTTACCAACATATTTCAAACGGTAATCTGAAATTTTGCGTTCATCAACTGTTCCGTTTCGATAATAATTTTTAATAGTATCATTGTTATCTACAAAGTGAATTACGTGCCCTGTGTGCCCATTGTCATCACCACGCGATTGGTATTCAAAGTGGCTTCCGTTTCTTGAATTAGATGAAAAAATCAAGCCGTTTACAACTAAATTACCATGTATTACAACTGCCGTATTAGAAAATTGTCCTCTTTTGCTGCTGTCATTATGTACTTCAAGTACGGCAGAACCCTTATTAAGCTTAGATTCACCTCCAATATAAATACGCTCTACATTATCGGTTTGGTGCTCATCAGCATTTGAACCGGCAAATGAACCTATACATATTTTATTTGAACCTGTCATATTTTTGCAGGCATGATTACCTATTGCAATGTTATTATTACCCTTTGCTTCAGCATAATTTCCTATTGCAACTGTGGCACTTCCGGTAGCGACAGCACCATCACCTATTGCTATTGCTTTTTCACCTGACGCTGTTGTTGTAGCTTCACCAGCTGTACTGCCTATGGCTATACTGCTTTCACCGCTTGCCGTTACTCCGTTACCGATTGCAAGTGCATCCGTGTTTGTAGTATGAGCATAGTTTCCTATGGCAATACTTGTCTTTGATTCTGCATTTGCATCACTTCCTATTGCCAGAGCATTGCTGCCTGATGCAAAAGAATTGTAAGACAATGCTGTTGCTTTTTCAGCAGTTGCACGTGCACTTGAACCGATTGAAGTCGTATTATCGGCACTTGCATTAGACATGAGACCTATTGCGATGCTTTGATTACCTTTTGCACCTCTATCATCTGATCTTACTCCAATTGCTATAGAATCACTTCCCGCAGCTTTGGCTATCATACCTATGGCTGTGGAATATATGCCTGATGCTTTAGATTGCTGACCCATAGCTATTGAATTACTCCCGCTGGCTGCTGCTTCAGAGCCAATTGCTATGGCAGCTGTATTTGTTGATTTAGCGTTACTACCGATTGCTACACCAACAGCACTGTTGCCGCCGCTTGTTGAATTGGCCTTTGCTGCATTACCTAAAGCTACACTCAAAAATTGGGCTTCCGAATTTTGACCTATTGAAACTGAATTGGTTCCTGTTGCTTTTGCTCCGCTGCCTAAAGCAATTGTATAAGTACTGGATGAAGTAGTGTCATGACCTATTGCTATGGAATTTGAACCCAATGTTGTACCGTTACTGAGTGATCCAAGTAAAGTTGTACTGTTCTCTAATCGTAAAACTCCTTGATTTAATCCGTCACGCTTAAATGCTATCTGGCTTGGACGTGTACTGTTAGAATTGATTATTAATTTGGCTGTTTCATCAGTATTAATAAATTCTCTCTGCCCTATCATGGCGGTTTGGCTTTCTCCTAATCCATAATATGCATCAGAAAGATTGCCCTCAGAATATCTCCAGGGACTTGATTGGTCTACTTTACTTCTCGTTGTTACAACAGGTGCCATGGCTGCCAAAACTATGCTCAAGATGAGCATTACTACCATCATCTCGGCTAATGTAAAAGCTTTATGCTTAACTTTGAAAATCGGCTTAAGGAGTGCTTCTAGAGTGCCCCCCCCCCGTAAGCGTAGCCGCTTAACCCGCCGCATTGGAGCTCTGTAATACTTTCTCCAATCAACGAAGCTGCTGTGTTACTGATTTTTTCCATACTTTCACTCCTCGTTTATATTTACTTTTTCATTATAAACGATTTTTGAATTATTACAAGTGAAGACATATATCACGCTATACTTCATTATATGTTTTAAAGTGAGCTTTGCAGACTTCAGGCAATCTTTCTTTACCGTATTTTTTAATAAATTCGGCTGCCGCATCTTTTACAAGTCCCGAACATCCCTTTGGAAATTTAACCCCGTAGGTTTCTTCCATCCCCTGCATTTTCTGAACAAAAGTTGCGCGTGCAAGAACAGATGCTGCTGCAACTGCTATGTCGCTTTCAGCTTTACACATTTGTTCAAGTCTTATACTTCTGCCGTTTTTCATCAAAGCTGATTTAATTAAGCTTTCATCTCCAAATTTATCTGATAGAGCGTACTCGCAGTTACTGCTGTTTAAAATATTTTCAATTGCTCTTGCATGTCCCCAGGCAAGAAGTTTATTCAGGTTTTTAATATTCCCGTAAAGCTCGTTGTATTTAGAATTTGAAATAGCAATAATCGAATGGGGAGCGTGTTTTTTAATCTCAACAGCCATAGTAAGCATTTTTTTATCCGATAACTTTTTGCTGTCCTTAATTCCTAAGTCCTGAAAAAACTGCGCAGATTTTTCATCGGCAAGAACACCTGCTATAACAAGCGGTCCGAAAAAATCTCCCTTACCTGACTCATCTGTCCCTATATGTGAAATAAATTCTGACATTATATAATCCTTTGTAAACTAGTGAAGACTTTCAGGCACTGCCATAGGAATAGGTATCGGAGCAGCAGCAGGTTTTGCAGGAGCTGCAGGCTTTGGAGCAACAGGCGCAGAAACAGGCTGTTCCGCATTCTTTTTATTTGCATTCTTGACAACATCCGCAGGAGTAACTGCTGTAACATCATCCAGATTAACAGGTTTTTCTTCTTCCTCTTTTGGCTTTTCAGCATTGTCGTCACCGCCGATAATTTTAACATTTGAGCCTGCTGCAAAAGGAATTAACTGAACTTCAGGATAATTAAATTCTGCTTTTCCGTAAGGTTCTGTTGCAACTTTCATAACGTCACGCCAAATAAGAGCAGGAACAGTACCGCCCTGAACTATTTTTGACATTACTGTGTTATCGTCGTTTCCAACCCATACACCTGTAACAATATTCGGCGTATAGCCTACAAAGTAAGCATCTTTGTTATCATCAGTGGTTCCTGTTTTACCGGCTGCAGGTTTTCCAATGTTTGCGGCACGACCTGTACCGTTAGACATTACTGTTTTTAACATTGCAGTCATTTCAGCAGCCGTGTTCATACTTAATTGATGAGAAATTTTTGTTTTCGGCGCTTTATAAACAACTTTTCCGCGGGAAGTTTCGACACGTTCAACAGAATATGGCTGAACAACAAAACCTCCGTTTGCAAAAGCACCGTATGCTCTTGTAAATTCAAACAGTTTAACGCCGTTAGAACCCAGTGCAATAGTGTAATCGTATTCAAGCGGAGTTTCAATACCTAAAACTCTTGCTGTTTGAATAACCGCACGCACACCGACTTCCTGAATCATTCTTGCAGCACAAACGTTCGATGAAACCATTAAAGCTGTATATACAGGAATTTTTCCTCTGTATTTGTTTCCGTAGTTGTGAGGCGACCAGGTTCCTAAAGTCACAGGTCTATCTTCAATCATATCATTAGGGCTTATGCCTTTTTCCATAGCAGCTGCATAAACAAACGGCTTGAAGGAAGATCCGGGAGGTCTTACAGCTTGAGTAACCCTGTCATACTGGCTCTTTGTATAATCTTTTCCGCCCGCGTATGCTATGATTTTACCGTCAATCGGGCTGAAAGAAAATACTGCTGCCTGTGTGTTGTCTTTTGTTAAACCGTAGTTTCTTAAATTATTTATAATTGCATCGTTTACAGCCTTTTGAGCTTTATAATCCAAAGTTGTAACGACTTTATAACCGCCTTGAGAAATTTCTGTTTCATCAAAGCCCAATTTTTCAAGTTCTTTCATTACGTAATCGCAGAAGTAAGGAGCCTTATTTGTTGTATAGTATTGAGGCATTTTAGCAAGCTTAACTTTTTCGTCTTTTGCTTTTGTATATTCATCCTTAGTAATGTATCTCATTTTATACATACGTAATAAAACCTGATTGCGTCTCTTAACCGCCAAATCCATATTGTTAAAAGGAGAATACACGGAAGGCGCTTGAGGAAGACCTGCTATCAGAGCAAGTTCTGCAAGGTCGCAATCTTTCAAATGTTTATCAAAATAAATCTGTGCAGCCCCCTCAACACCGTAAGCCCCTGCACCGAGATATACGTTATTCATATACATTTCCAGAATTTGGTCTTTAGAAATTGTTTTTTCAATTCTTGCAGCAATGAATAATTCTTTTAATTTTCTGTCAAAAGTTCTTTCGTTATTAAGGAATAGCACCCTTGCAAGCTGTTGTGTAATGGTACTTGCACCTTGAACAACGTGTCCTGCCATAAGGTTTTGAACTGTTGAACGGGCCAAACCTGTCATATCATATCCGTGATGGCGGTAAAAGTTTTTATCTTCAGTTGCAATTAATGCTTTTTTAAGATTTTCCGGGATATCTTTCAACTCAATTTTTTCGTATGTGTAAGCTGTGAATGTTTTAATGATTTCCCCGTCAGCAGAATAAATCTTAGTTACAATATTAGGTTTAAACTGTTCCAAGTTGTTAATCGGAGGAAGCGAAGAAAGATATAACTGCAAAGATGCAACACCTGCAAGCACACAAGCGCAGCCCATTATAAAAATGAATTTTACAGTAGAAAAAAATCCGCCCTTTTTTTTGGAATTCTTAGATATATTTGCTTTTGCCATTTCTTTGGCTGTATAATTTCTGTTTACATAATATTTAGCCATAAGCTCTCCCTCGTCAACTATATAATTCTATTATAAAAGTATTTTCTTGGCAAATGTATGATATTATATGAATATGCTTGATTTCTTATTTGTAATATTTAACGAAATCCGTTCATATTTTGTTCCCGAAAAAGTGACATATGAGATAACCGGCGAGTGCAAAAAATGCGGTAAATGCTGTAATTATATGTACAGCTATGATACATATACCGAAAAAGAATTCAAAATAATGCAGTTTTTATTTCCTGCATACAAGAGATTTTATATAAAAGGAAAAGATGAAGAAGGCAACCTTATTTTCGCATGCAAACTTGTGACAGAAGACGGTTTATGTTCGGATTACAATCACAGACTTGCGATGTGCAGGAAATATCCTGCCAAAAGAATATTATACCCCGCAAAACTTCATGAAGGCTGCGGCTACAAGGTGAATGTAAAAGCCTTTGAAGATTATCTGAAAAAATATTAATAATATTGCATTAATTTAATTTTAGCATATAATAATTTCAGGGTAGTACCATACCTCCACTGACACACGTGTACTAAGCAACAAGTCAGAAAGGAGGTGAGCCTATGACAACAAAAATAATAAAAACCGTTATAACGGTAATTATAACGGTTTTAGAAATTATTGTTTTTTGGTTATAGGGTACTAAGTCAAGCTCTCAACAAAATACGGTTGTTGGGGGCTTGCCCCTATATTTATATT
>UNSJ01000007.1 GCA_900548405.1 Candidatus Gastranaerophilales bacterium
AGTGCCCCCCCCCCGACATAACTAATTTTTTTCATAAATTGCTTCCTTTCGTTTATTTATTAGTATAACAAATTATAGACAAATTTTCAAGATTAAGACCTTGAATATATGTCAGCTTTTGTTATTGCCAGATTTTTAGGAACATAATTTAATAAATATTCGACTGCCTGATTTGGAGTTTCAGCCACATAATATAACTCTCTAGATGTATCACGTGCAAAGTTTTCTGAGATAATTTCATCAAAAAACTCAATCAGTTTATTGTAAAAGCCATTGGTATTTAAAATTACAATTGCCTTTTGGTTATAACCCAGCTGCTTTTGCACAATCATTTCCGATAATTCTTCCAATGTACCGAACCCTCCGGCAAGCGCTACAATCGCATCTGAAAGTTCATCCATTTTTGCTTTTCTGCTTCGCATACAGGGCGTTACAAAAAGTTCAACACATTCATCTGTATGTACTCCCATATTATGCAATCTTTCAGGCATTACACCAATTATCTGACAGCCGTTTTTCTTTACTTCTTTGGCGCACGCCCACATCAAACCCAAAGAACTTCCGCCGTAAACCATATTCATATCAGCTTTTGATAGCAAATTACCAAACTCTGCTGCGGCGTCATAATAGGATTTATCTAAATAATTACAGGAAGATGCAAATACACAGACATTTTTAATATTATTCGTCAAAGCCGCCTCCGATTTTGTAATAGTAAGAACAGCTTACACCGGTACCTGAATCAGAACAATCTTTTTTCAATTCGTTCATCTCCATATCAAATCCAAAAGGTTCGATTTTTCCGCCGTCATATATATTTACACCGTAAATATCACGCCCCCAGCGGTTTGGCGGCATAATTCCGTTTATATCAAACATCATTATAAAAAGCGCATCAGTGGAATTTTCTGACTTAATATCTTTTATACCAACAATTGAATTATTTTCAGCAAAATAAAAATCATCAAAATAATAACTTTGACCTTTATAAACTTTTGCACCGTTCATGTATCTTGGCTTATAGTGCTTACTCGGATAATTTTCAGTGTTAATTCTTAAATAAGGTTTAACCAGTGCTAAAAGTATAGCTTCACGTTCTTGAGGGGTTTTAGCTTTATTCATACTTTTAAGAATATCATCTGTTATATGAGCATTAATTACCGAAAACATGTATTCAACACGATTCAACTTCTCGTTCCATTTGGAAATAGCATTAGCCTGACGTGTACTTTCAATAGAAACAGGCATCAAAAGTAATATTACGCCTAACATTACAAATAAAGCGATTGAATATTCAAGTTTCCAATAACGTTTCTTTGACATAAGAACCTCTTTAAGCCATATCAATTATTTTTTTCTCCTGAATTAATTTGTCATAAACCCATTCAGGAACAAAATTTTTGCCTAGAATAATTTGTCCGTTCATAATATTCGGAGCGTGGAAATCAGAGCCGCCTGTTACAATAAGACCAAGTTCTTCTGCCATAGATGAAAAATATTCAACACAGGCAGGTGAATGTTTTCTGTGGTAAGCTTCAATACCGCGCAAACCGTACTGCATTAATTCTTTAATCAAACTTTCGGCAATGTCAATATCATGAGGGTGCGCTATAACAGGTACTCCTCCGGCGTCATAAATAATTTCAACAGCATCCTGAGGTGTTACTGTTTTTCTTTGAACATATACAGGAGAATCCTCGTGAATATATTTTGCATAAGCCTCTATAACACTTGATGTGCCGCCGGCATTTGTAATAGCTTTTGCAATATGCGGACGCCCTATACTGCCGCCTTCAGCTACCTGTTTTTTTATATCATCAAACTTGATTTTAATACCTTCTTTTTTAGATAAAAGGCTTATTATTTCTTTTGTTTGTTTTACTCTGGCTTGTTGTTGTATTTTTAACAAGTTTTGAAAATCACTATTATTTACATCCATAAAGTAACCGAGTATGTGAATTTCATAATTGTTATATAAGGTATTAACTTCAATACCTTGAATAATTTCAAGTTTATCTTCTTTATTCTCTTTTTTCAGATAGTCTTTTGCTACCTGATATGACAAGACATTGTCGTGGTCTGTCAGAGCGATTGCCTGCAATCCGACGTCAATGGCAGTATCTACAATTTTTTCGGGTGAAAAAACACCATCCGAATAAAGGGTGTGAATGTGTAAATCACTTTTCATTGTCCTCTTCCTTTTCATTTTCATCTACATAACAAAAAATTCTTTTTATAGCTGCGGCATGTCCGCTTGTTGAATCAATTTCGACTTCAACAGCATTAATTTGGACGACATTACCGTCAGCTACCTCATAACGTTCGGGGATACATGTAGTAAAACGATTTAAGGAAGTATTGTATTCCATTCCTATAACACCATCAGATGTTCCACAAAATCCTGCATCTGTGATGTATCCCATATTGTTTACAATTTGTTCATCCGCAGTCTGAACATGCGTATGCGTTCCAAAAAACGCACTGGCTCCCAAATCAGCACAAAAGCGGCCAAAACATATTTTTTCGGCAGTGGCTTCAGCATGAAAATCAACAATTATTATCTGTGTAATTTCTTTTAAACGCTTAATTTCATCAGCAACGGTTTCCCATTGAGAGTCGACGGGTGCCATAAATACTCTGCCAAGAGCATTTATTACTGCAACTTTTACACCGTTGTCAAGTTCAAAAACCTTGCTGCCTCTGCCAGGTGTACCATTAGGATAATTAAAAGGTCTGACTAATCTATCAGCCTTATCGATGTAGTTTAAAATTTCTCTTTTATCCCAAATATGGTTTCCTGATGTCATACAATCAATTCCATATTCGGATATTTCATTATAATTCTTTTCGGTAAGCCCAAAACCGTGAGATGCATTTTCAACATTTGCAATGATAAAATCATAATTTTCTCTTTGTTTTTTTAAGAAATCACGAACGACAAACCTTCCCGGTCTGCCAACCAAATCTCCTAAAAATAGTATTTTTATTGTTTTACCATCACCTGTCATAATTATTATTCCTTTAAAACAGCTGAGGCAGAAGCCCCAGCTGAAAATTATTACTTAGCAATTTCAGTTGTTCTGAATTCTCTGACAACAGTAACCCTGATTTGTCCGGGATAATCAAGTTCATCTTCAATTCTTTTAGCAACATCTCTTGCAAGTTTTTGTGAAGCTAAATCATCAAATCTTTCAGATTCAACAATAATTCTAACCTCACGACCTGCTTGTACGGCAAACGATTGTTTAATACCTTCAAAGCTGTTAACTATTTCTTCAATTTTTTTAAGACGTTTGATATAAATTTCAAGAGTATCACGTCTTGCACCGGGTCTGCCTGCTGATATTGCATCGGCAACTTTAACAAGAACAGCCTCAATAGTGTTAGCAACAACATCATCGTGGTGTGCTTCTATTGCGTGAATAACTTCCTGTCTTTCACCAAATCTTGATGCAAGTTCAACGCCAAGCTGAATATGTGTACCTTCTTGAGTTTGGTCAACTGCCTTGCCTATATCATGTAAAAGCCCTGCGCGTTTTGCAATTACTTCGTTAGCCCCGATTTCAGCTGCTAACATGCCTGCAATGTGACCGACTTCAAGCGAGTGTTTCAAAACATTCTGTCCGTAACTTGTTCTGTAATATAAACGGCCCAATGTTTTTATAAGCTCTTTATTTAAGCCCATAACGCCCATTTCTAAGGCAGCGTTTTCGCCTTCTTCCCAGATTTTCTTATCAATTTCTTCCTGAGCCTTTTCAACCATTTCTTCTATACGAACAGGGTGAATACGACCGTCTACAATTAATTTTTCAAGTGCAAGCTTTGCAATCTCACGTCTGACAGGGTCAAAACTTGATAATACAACTGCCTCAGGAGTGTCGTCAATAATCAAATCAACTCCTGTTAAAGTTTCCAATGCTCTAATGTTTCGTCCTTCGCGGCCGATTATACGACCTTTCATTTCATCGTTAGGCAGAGCAACCACAGAAACTGTTGTTTCTACAACCTGCTCAATCATACACCTTTGCATAGTAGTAGATAGAATTTCTTTTGATTTTTCAAGAGAAACTTCTTTTATCTTAGCTTCATTTTCTCTAATGAGCTGCATTTGTTCTTGAGCCAAATCGTGTTTCAACTGGTCAAGAAGCATATTTTTCGCATCTTCTGCAGACATACCCGAAATACGTTCCAACTCTGTTGTTTGTTTTTGAACTATTTCAGCAAGGTAGTCTTCTTTTTCCAATAATTCGTCTAATTTTCTTTGAACTTGAAGGTCTTTATCTGTATATTCCTGAATTTTATCTTCAAGCATATCTTCGCGTTTTGCAAGTTTTTGTTCTTGCCTTGCCAGCTCTTGTCTTCTTTCTCTTTCTTCTTCGTTAAGTTTTTCTCTGTCATCCTGGAGTTCTTCAATAGCTTTAATTTTAGCTTCTTTTTGTAAGATTTTTTCTTTTTCTTCCAATGCTTTTCTGTCTTTTTCTACTGATAAAAGCACTGTCTTCATTTTGCTTTGCTGGACAAACAGCACAGCGATTAGAGCTATTACCGCAATAATCGCAATAATCATTAAAAAGTCCATAAAGTTTTATACCTTATCCTTTTCTATTTTTTAATAATACACGCAATGCCCGATACATATATCCTATCGAGCTTCAATTTATTTTTATATTTAAATGAATTTTATTGCATATATTTCCAAAAAATATTTACCTACTACATCTGTCAATATTTTATCATGCAAATATATATTTGTATAGTAGAAATTTATTTTTTGATACAAAAATATGATAATTTACAAAGCTGATATAAAGTGTTATACTTAATGGCAGTAAAAAGGAGAGCAATATGGAAATTAAAGTATCACAAGACGTCAAATCAACTCAGGTAGAAGTTTTGGTCATCAACAAATTTGAAGGTGAAAAAACATCTCAAGAGCTTGCCAACACTTATGCAGTAGAAAAAGACCATTTCGAAGGAAAATTCGGCGAAACATATTTATTACACACTTTAGGTAAAATACCTGCCGATAAAATCTTAATTGTAGGTTTTGGTAAAAAAGAAGAATTTGATGCTAATAAAATGAGAGAAGCTGTTGCAAAAGCAGTTAAAAAATTGCAGCAGATAAAAGCAAAAAAAGCAGCTTTTGATTTCGATGTAAATGTTGACTACGGCAAATCAGCAGCAATCGGAGCTATGATTGCAGATTATGCATATGACAAATACAAATCCGAAAAAGCTCATCATTTAGAAGAAATAACTTTTGCAAAATTTTCTGAAAACGATGTAAAAGAAGGAATTATTTTCGGTGAAGCAATGAAGTTTACCAGAGATTTAGCAAACTCTCCGGCGCAGATTGCAACACCTTCAAAGCTTGCACAAGCCGCACAAAATATAGGCGGTCTTGAAACTAAAGTATTTGATAAATCAGAAATTGAAAGAATGGGAATGGGAGCATATCTTGCAGTAAGTCAAGGAAGTGCTCAGCCTCCTAAATTTATACATATGAAATATACAGGCAAAAATCCTAAGAAAAAAATCGCAATTATAGGTAAAGGTATTTGTTTTGATTCCGGCGGACTGGATATAAAACCTGCATCATCAATGCTTACAATGAAAGACGATATGTCAGGTGCAGCTTGCGTATTAGGTGTTATGAGCGCGTTATCAAAATTGCAGCCTGATATTGAAGTTCACGGTATAATTGCAGCTTGCGAAAATATGCCTTCAGGAACATCATATAAACCCGGTGACATTCTGACTGCTAAAAACGGAAAAACTATCGAAGTAGATAACACTGATGCAGAAGGAAGACTTACTCTTGCAGATGCATTATGCTATGCCTGTGAACTGGGTGTTGATGAAGTTATTGATATTGCAACTCTGACAGGAGCTGTCGTTGTGGCACTTGGAACTTTTGTTACAGGTATTATGGGTAACAATGAAGAATTAATTGCCAAATTAATTAAAACAGCTGAAGAAAGCGGTGAAAAATACTGGCAGCTTCCAATGTATAAAGAATATTTTAACAGTTTAAAATCAGACATTGCAGATATGAAAAATACAGGTTCAAGAATGGGCGGAGCATCTGCTGCAGGCGTATTCCTGCAAGAATTTGTTGACGGACCTAAATGGGCCCATATTGATATTGCAGGAACTGCATATTTAGAAAAACCTCAGAAAGAATTCATTGCAGGTGCAACAGGCGCAGGCGTAAGAACTCTTTTAAATTATATAAAAGCATAACAAAATAAAAAAGCGGTCTTGTAAAGACCGCTTTTTTTTACTCGTTCAAAAAGTATGTTTCCAGACTGTCAGCAATTGCCTTTGCGTATTGCCTTTGAAATTCCGGGTTAATTAAATTTGCATTATCTTCAGGATTTATCAGATAAGAAACTTCAATGAGCAGACTTAAAGCATTGGTGTTTCTTACAAGTGCAAGACTTCCCTGTCTTACTTTATCATTATTAACACCGATTTCAGAAACCAAAGTATTTAAAATAGTATCTGCAAGAGGCTTTGCCTGATTATAATAATAATAAATACTTGTGCCTCTGTTTTTATTAGGATCCTGACCGTCAGGTAATGCATTTCCATGTATACTCAATAATACAAGCGCATCATCACGGTTTGCAATATCAACTCTTTCTTTTAAGCCTACGTAAGTATCGTCGCTTCTTGTCATAATAACTTTAGCACCGCGTTTTTTTAATTCAGCTTCCAAATACTTAGCAACAGATAAAGTTATATCTTTTTCCTTGTCCCCAAGACATCCGATTGCACCTGACTCATAGCCGCCGTGTCCTGCATCAACTGCTATTTTTAAATTATGCAAAGGCTTTCTTTTATCAATAATTATAGGTTTTCTTATTTTTAAGACAAAATCATTCCCCTGATATTCCCCGCTGTATCCCAAAAGCCGTCTGCCCTCCATAGCTTCCTGAACAGGAAAATCCATAACATAAGTATTATCGGGCCGGTCTTTTACATTATAAAATTTCATCAAAAACGGCTCACCCTCAACCATTTCAAAAGGCGTTTTTTTATCCAAATGGAAAATAAATGTAAAATATTCATCACTGTCTATATACTCATATCCGCTAAGCGTAGCAGGCGAAGATGTATAGCCTCCGTTATAAGCTTTTACATTTGTTTTTGAAATCCAACCCTTTTCGGAATTTCCAAGTATTACTCTGTGAAAACCGCCCTGTTCACCATCAGCCAAAATTTCTACATTTCTCGGAAGATGAGCCTTTCTGTTTATACCTGCATCGACAGGAGTAGAACGCAAAGGAGCATTTTCTGTTGTTACATAATATGACTTTTTGTCGGCATATGCTTGAAAAACAGGGGTATGAATAGCAGAAGAAGCTTTTATAACAGGTTTATTAATAACAAAGATTTGTCTTTCTTCACCTGATTCAATAATAAATGTATTATCTCCGTTTTTTAAATTTACAACATACGCAAATGCACCTGTTGGGTGTAAAGTGACAGGCTGATTGTTAATCTTTACGGGAAGTTGTGACGAACCGATAAAAAATGTTGAATTTGCATTAACAGTTACATCGTTTTTCTTCGGATATACAACATCTAAAGCCAAAACCTGACTGCCTGCAAACATTAAACCCAATAAAATAACCAATTTTTTCATAACAAAATTATACTACAAATTCGTTAAAATTATTTAATATTTAAATCTTTTATTATTCCTTATGCTAGAATATAAAAAAGGGTGGGGAGCACCTTAAATTATAAAAAAGGGATTGGATTTTGAGAGAAAGAATTCGTAACAGAGAAATTCGCGAGCCGGAAAATGAAATAGAAAAACGAAATAAAACCTTTGATCAAATCTTAGGATTTTTACATATATTTTTCATTGGTTTTATGGTGCTTCTCATAATTTATTTGTTTTTTATACAGGTAATTGATGTTGGCAAATACCGTGCAAGAGCCAGAAGCCAGCGTGTAGGTAGAATTTTTTCTATGCGCGGTGATATTTTTGACAGAAACGGAATTAAACTTGCAACCGATAAAGTTTACTCGGATGTTTACGCACACCCTGCTGACTATGATTCATCACCCGAAGAACTTGCAAAACTTCTGGCACCTATTTTAAAAATGCCTAAAGATACGCTTTTGCAAAAGCTCAAAAAACCCGGTCCGGTTATTACAATAAAAAAAGATATTGACAGAGCTACTGCTCAAAAAATAGCAAAACTTCATTTGAGAGAAATAAGCTTAGGCAAAAAGAACACAAGAGAATATCCTCAAGGCACTTTGGCTGCACACGTTCTTGGATACTATAACTTTGATGCTGATATTGCAAACGGAGTTGAATACACTGCAAAAGACAGACTTGAACACGTAATAAATACAGTTAAATACCAAAAAACGCGCGACGGTAAAATTATTTATGATTTTACAACCGATCCTGTCGCAACAACTACAAATCCGAAAGGGGAAAATATTACATTAACCATTGATGCAGCAATACAACACGTATGCGAAAAAGAAATAGAAAAAATGGTTACTGAAAAACAAGCTGAACGCGGAACAGTAATTGTTATGAACCCCAAAAACGGAGAAATTTTAGCTTATGCTGTTTATCCGACATTTGATCCTAACAATTATAAAAAAGCAACCCCTCAACAGTTAAAGAATTGGACACTCACAGACGTATTTCCTCCGGGGTCTACATTCAAAACCATTACTATCGCAAGTGCTATGGATTTGGGTAAAATAAACGAACACTCAACAATTCTTGATACAGGTAAAACAACAATAGGCAAATGGGAAATCAAAAACTATGACTATGATGTCCACCCTTATCCCGGTAATATTTCCCTTGAATATTTGTTTGAACACTCAAGCAATATTGGGTCTATTAACGTAGCTAAAATGATGACACCGTCAGAATTCTACGGTGTTTTGAAAAAATTCGGACTTGGTACAAAAACAGGAATTGATTTACCCGGTGAATCTTCAGGTCTGCTTCCGTACTGGACACATTGGGATCAGGGAATTCACGCTACCATGGCTTACGGTTACGGCACATCTGTTACTGCAATACAAATGATTTCTGCGGTTCAGGCTCTGGCTAATAACGGAGTTAGGATTACTCCGCATATAATCAAATATTCACAGGAAGAATACGATAACAAAATAAAATATACTCAGGTTGTACAGCCTGAAACTGCTCAATCTGTCACAAGACTATTGTCTGCAAGCGTTAACAACGGAAGATCCGTTATTAAAATGGATAAATATAATGTAGCCGCTAAAACCGGCACTTCAAGAAAACCAAAAGAAGGCGGAGCAGGATACACTCCGTATACATATACCTCAACTATCGGCTATCTGCCTGCTTCAGATCCGCAAGTACTTATTTATGTAATGGTTGACAGTGCAAAAGTAGGAGCGATTTGGGGTAACACAGTTGCAGGTCCTGTTTTCCATGAAGTATCAACACAGGTTGCAAGAATAATGAATCTAAAACCGGACAAAGTTGCACCTGCAAAAAAAAATTAATGAAAAATAATTAACGGAGGATAAAATGAAACTTGACGAACTTATTGAGTATTTAGACTATAAAGATTTAATCAACTTTAAAAATATTGATATTACAGGGATTTCATACAATTCAAAAACAACTAAAAAAGGCGATATTTTTATATGTTTGGTAGGCGAACACACTGACGGTCACGAATATGCACAAAGCGCTATTGAAAACGGTGCTGCCGCTCTTTTAGTCGAAAGAAAAGTTCAAGGAACAAAAATTCCTCAAGTCGTAGTTTCATCAACAAGACACAAAATCGCAGATATTGCAGACAGATTTTATTCAAGCCCGTCAAAAGGTATTAATTTAATAGGGATTACAGGCACTAACGGCAAAACAACAGTTACGCACTTAATCCAAAAAATCTTTGAAGAAAATAACGAAAAATGCGCACTAATAGGAACTTTAGGGTACAAACTGTCTTCAGGAAGCGAATACAGAGATGCAAAACATACCACCCCTCAGGCTCCTGAATTGCAGGCTACATTGAGAATGATTAAGGATGTAGAAAAAATTGATAATGTGGTTATGGAAGTCAGCTCACACGCGCTTGATCAAAATCGCGTAGGCGGATGCAGATTTAACGGTGCAGTTTTAACAAACCTTACTCAAGACCACCTTGATTACCACATTACTATGGAAAATTATTTTGAAGCAAAAGCTTTGTTATTTAAAAACCTTTCAAAAGCTATAACTTTAAGGGATACGGAAGGTAATCCTATATGTGACGAGCATTCTCCGTTTGCAGTAATCAATGCTGATGATGAATATTCTCAAAAGTTTTTAGATGTAATTCCTGAAGGCGTAAGAAAATTTACATACGGAGTAAAAGAACAAAGCGATGTAATGGCAAAAAATATACATTTTTCACTGAATGGTGCTGAATTTATTCTTGTAGAAAACGGAAATGAGCACAGCGTAAACTTACATATGAACGGAATGTTTAGTGTTTATAATGTTTTAGCAGCAGTTACAGCGTCTTTGGCTATGGGAATTGATATAAAAGTTGCATTAAAAGCCTTACAGAATGTCAAAGGCGTTGCAGGAAGATTTGAAGTTGTAGTTAAAAAGCCTCTTGTAATTGTTGATTATGCGCACACTCCTGACGGTTTGGAAAACGTTTTGAAATCAGCAAGAGAAATAACCCCAAAAGACGGAAACTTAATTTGTTTGTTCGGCTGCGGCGGCGACCGAGATGCAACAAAACGACCTAAAATGGGGGCAATAGCAGAAAAGCTTGCAGATAAAATAGTTATTACAAGCGATAACCCAAGAACTGAGGACCCGCAAACAATTATTACAGACATCATTGCAGGGTTAAAATCCGTTAATACTGAAAGCGTAATCGTTGAACCTGACAGAGGTATTGCAATAGGCTTGCTGAAAACTATTGCAAATAACAATGATGTTGTTGTTATTGCAGGCAAAGGACATGAAGATTATCAAATTCTAAAAGATAAAACAATACATTTCGATGACAGAGAAGAAGCTCGAAAAGTTTTTGAATGCAGTGTAATATAGTTAAGGAGAAGTATTTGAAGACAAAACTTTTAATTGAACAGCATTTTCACGGAGCTTTCGGTATTGATTTTAATACCGCATCTGTTGATGATGTTTTGTATCTTTCAAAGGAAATTTTAAAATACGGCATTGGAGGAATTTTTCCGACAATTGTTACCGATACTGTTGAAAATACAAACCGTGCAATTGCTGTAATAAAAGAAGCATCAAAAAAACAATCTTCTGATATGGCACGAATTTTAGGAGTGCATCTTGAGGGAATATTTTTAAACGAAAAGAAAAAAGGTATTCATAATCCCGAGCACTTTATGAAGCTTACTGCCGAAAACTTTAAACTTATCGAAGACGATTTTATAAAAATAATCACTCTGGCTCCTGAATTAGATGAAGGGCTTTTGGATTATTTGTATGACAAAGAAATAAAAATTCAGGCAGGACATTGCACCGGCGGCGACCTGGCAAAATGTTCCGGTGTTACTCACATGTTTAATGCTATGTCAGGAATTACGCATAGGGGAAGTTCCACTGCTCTTTCAGCTTTAATTAATGACAATATTTATACAGAAATTATAGGTGACGGTATTCATGTTTCGGATGAAGCCTTAAAGCTTGTTTTTAAAACCAAACCTCAAGACAAGGTAATTTTAATAAGTGATTGTTTACCGATTACAAAAAGCGGTCGCACTGAAATGACTTTTGCTGACGAAAAAGTATATTATGACGGAGAAAAAGCAACCTCAAAAGACGGAACTATTGCAGGAAGCATAGCTCTTTTGCCTGACATAATTATACGTCTTGCTAAAGTGAATTTATTCAACCCTGAATATATCAACAATCCTTACAACTATCATAATATCGATTTAAACGGCTTTGTTGAATGGGATGATAATTGGAATTATGTTGATATTCAAATATAATACTATTTATCCTGTATCATTTGCATTGTAGTTTTTCCTCCTTTTTCAGACGCATAGTCCAACCCGTCAATTTTCTTAATTCCGCCTTTATCACCTTTTAACTGGAATGTAAAAATATCATACCCCCATTTGTTGGGCTTTTTATGACCGTTTATGTCAACTGTATAAATAGGAACACTTTTAGATGTGTCCTTGTATTTACCGTATTTTATTATTACGGTACCATCCGCTAAAATCCAAGATGAATAATTATTTTTTATATTAGTATCACTAAAAGCAGAATTCGGATTATAAGGATTTTCCGGATTAGGGTTCTGTTCTGCTTTAACTTTATCAGTGCCTCTGTATTCACTTGTTAAGCATCCGTTAGCTAAAGCGTTATCTTCACAAAATTTTACAACTTTAAATACTTTATTGAACAGTTCTTCTTCAAAGACCTTACAATCTTCACGAATACCGTTGTGATCAGCAGACAAAGGCGAACCGTCTTTGCATTGCCAAGTTTTGCAGTTATTATAAACAGGATCGTATTCTGTACAAACTTCTTCACACAATCCACCGTTTAACCAATAAGAACAAGCGATAGGCATATCAAGCTGATTTTGAGCCTGAAATACACCTTGAGAAAAAGTAGAATACACCTTTTTAAATTGATTTTTTAAAACATTTTTTTGCACATTTTCTGTTATCACAGGCATTGTTAAAGCTGCGACTACACCGATAACACCAAGAGTAATCAATACTTCCGCTAACGTAAATCCACTTATAATATCATGTTTAGGAGCTTTTAGGCTGCCCCCCCCCCGACACTACGTGCGTAGCCATATTGGGGCTCTGTCAAAACTTTCCCAATTGACCAAGCAGCTTTTTTACTAAATCTTTTCATTTATTGCTCCTTTCGTTTACTTTATAATTATATCAATTTTTTTAACTTATTTCAATATATTGATGTATAATAATTCTATGAAAAGCGATAATATAAAAAAGGGAATAGCAAGAACTCCGCATCGCGGGCTTCTTATGGCAACAGGGTTAAGTAAAAAAAATATAAATGCACCTTTTATCGGGATTGCAAGCTCATTTTCTGATTTAGTTCCGGGACATATCGGAATGAGGGATTTGGAACGCCAAATTGAAAAAGGCATACACAGTGCAGGAGGTCAGTCATTTATTTTCGGAGTTCCTGCAATCTGCGACGGAATTGCAATGGGACACAGCGGAATGAGATATTCACTGCCATCAAGAGATTTGATAGCGGATTGTGTTGAAAGTGTTGCTGCTGCTCACCAGCTTGACGGAATTGTTTTACTCTCCAATTGTGACAAAATTACACCAGGAATGCTTATCGGTGCTTTAAGATTAAATATTCCAGCAATTATTGTCACGGCAGGACCTATGCTTGACGGTGAATGCAGAGGACAGCATAAGCTTACTATGGTTAAAGGTTCTTTCGAAGCTGTTGGAAGATTTAGAAAAGGCGAAATTTCAGAGGAAGAACTTCTTGCTCTGGAAGAAGAATCCTGCCCTTCAGCAGGTGCCTGCCAGGGAATGTATACTGCAAACACTATGGCATGCCTTGCAGAAGTAATGGGTATGAGCCTTCCCTACTGCTCATCAGCCTCGGCTGTTTCTTCAAAAAAACGCAGAATAGCATTTGACAGCGGAATGCAGATTGTTGAACTTGTAAAAAAAGATATTAAGCCATCCGATATTATTACACGCGAAAGCTTGAGAAATGCAATAGTTGCAGATTTAGCACTTGGCGGCTCAACAAATACATTTTTGCATATTCTGGCTATTGCTAACGCGGGCGGAATTGATGTTACTTTAAACGACTTTGAAGAATTAAGCGGAAAAATTCATCAAATTGTAAAAATTAACCCGTCATCAACTTTGACAATGGCTGATTTTCACAATGCAGGCGGAATACCTGCAACAATGAAGTCACTTGAAAAATTCTTATCCGATACAAAAACTGTTTCAGGAATTTCAACTAAAGAAATTACAAAGCAAGCATGGGCTGATAACGCAATAATCCCTGAATATGACCAATCGTCTTACACACAAGCAGGTTTAAGCATATTATACGGAAATCTTGCAAAAGACGGGTGTGTAATTAAAACATCAGGCGTTGCTCCCGAATGCTACGAATTTGAAGGTACAGCAAAAACTTTTGACAGTGAAGAAGTAGCTATGGAAGCACTTGAGAATGACAAAATTAAAGAAGGGGATGTAATAGTTATTCGCTATGAAGGTCCGAAAGGCGGACCGGGAATGCGTGAAATGCTTGCGCCCACCTCGCTTCTTGTAGGTAAAGGTCTTGGTAAAAAATGCGCGCTGATTACTGACGGAAGATTTTCAGGCGCAACAAGAGGAATTTGCGTCGGACATATCTGTCCGGAAGCCGCAAACGGCGGAACTATTGCATTAATAAAAGACGGTGACAAAATCAAAATAGACATACCCGACAGAAAAATTGAACTTCTTGTTGATGAAAAAATTCTTGCAGAACGCCGCAAAAATTTAAAACCTTTTGAACCTAAAGTTAAATCAGGTTATTTGTATAAATATTCTAAAAACGTTCAAGATGCTTCACATGGTGCAATCGTATAAAAACATACTTGAAAAACTATGCTAAATAGTTTATAATTTAATAAAAAAGGAGGTCAAGAATGTTGGAAAAAGAAGCTTTGAGACTTGCCCCCCCCCCGACAAGGCAGGCTCAGATTATATTTTAAGTAAAACTCTTTACTTTTTTAAAAAAGGCAATTATAATAGTGATGTTAGGCATCACTATATTAAAAATAGATTATTCGGATTTACGTTAGCAGAAGTCTTTTCACAACACTCGAACAGCAAATGCCGCATTGCGTTTACTTTGGCTGAAGTCTTAATTACTCTCGGAATTATCGGCGTTGTTGCGGCGATGACTATGCCGTCTTTGATTGCAAATTATAAAGAAAGAGTAATAGTCACTCAGTTGAAAAAATCATACTCAATTTTTGCACAATGTATAAAAATGGCAGAAGTCGAATATGGAGAAGTTTCAGGATGGCCTATCCAAGATGGAAACCTTGACTCTACCAGAAATATATACTTGAATTATTTAAAACCTAACTTGAACATTATTAATGACTGTGAAAATTCTTCGGATTGTTTTAGTATTGTCCAAACAGCCACAGCTTATTATACATTTACATTAAACGATGGCAGTAAAGTTATGTTTGATATATGGAACAAGGGGGGAAATAATGACCCTGACTATTTATATTTTAGTTACGGCGTTAAAAATGTTACACTCGATCAGTTAATAACTTTTACAGTTGACGTTAATGGAAATAAAAAACCAAATGTTTCAGGAAAAGATATTTTTACTTTTATACTCACACAAAGAGGATTGATACCTTTGGGAGCAGACCTAGATGAAGGAACAACAAGAAATAGATGTCAAAAAAATATAACTTCAGCTAATTGGTGTACAGCATACATGTTAAATAAATATTAAACCATGTTATTATTTAATTATGAGAAAACTGGAAGATTTTAAAGGCGATATAAATAAATGTTCCAAATGCGGGCTTTGTCAGTCTGTCTGCCCTGTTTACAAAGAAACGGGAAATGATTGTGCTGTTTCTCGCGGAAAATTTGTTATGCTTGACGGAGTTTTAAAAGGAGATTTGAAACTAAACAAAAATATTAACAAATACCTTGATTTGTGCCTGAAATGTGACAAATGCAAATCTTTCTGCCCGAGCTCAATTGATGTTTGCAAAATATTTGAAACAGCAAAATATGAGTATGTAAAAAATACTTTTACGGGTAAATTTATATTTTTTCTTGAATCAAAATATGTTTTTGGAAACTTTATCAATTTTTTTAAACTTTTATCCAAGCCTTTCCGAAAAAAATATACAAAAAAATCTTGTGACAGCATAAAGGTTTTATATTTTAAAGGCTGCGTTAACAATATTTGTCCGCATACTGATAATATTTTAACTAAAATATTTAAAGACACTAATATTGAAATCATTGAAAAAGACTTTGATTGCTGCGGACTCCCGTTTTTATCAAGCGGGAATTTAGAACGATTTGAAGAAGTAAAAAAACATAATCTTAAAATGCTTGAATGTGAATATGATTACATTCTGACTGACTGTGCAAGCTGTGAAAGCACACTTAAACAATATACAGATGCAAAATTCATAAGTATAGGCGAACTTATTGTAATGCAGAATATTAAATTTAAATTTCCAAAACCTGTTAAAGTAACATTTCACAAGCCTTGTCATATGGAAAATGATGATTTCTTTAAACCTTTAATTGATAATTGTGAAAATGTTGAATATATTAAAATGCAGGATTATGATGACTGCTGCGGATTTGCAGGCGAATTTGCATTGAAAAACAACAAAATTTCACGCGCGCTTTCCAAAAAGAAAGCACAAAATATTATTGCATCCGATACGGATTTTGTTTTAACAAGCTGTCCCGGATGTATTTTAGGACTTAAGCAAGGTTTGTCAGGGTTCAAAAAAGCTCCTAAAATATTTAATATTATTGACTTCTTGTCCAAATCCTCAATCAATATTGACAAATCCGCAAAATAATATATAATTATGAATGGTTAAGGAGGCGAAAATGATTACTACAAGAGCTTTTAGTATTGCCCCCCCCCCAAAAAAAAAACTCAAGCACTGCAAGGGGTTAAAAGGGCTTAGCATTTTGATTAACAAATGTATTATACTTTACAAACGAAATACAATGAGTTATAATGATGAAGTAAATCATCACTTAATATTGAGGGGTTATATGGAATTAAAAAAGTTATATATGAAAAAGTTAAAGAATGTTCGCAAACATGCGTTTACCCTTGCAGAAGTGTTAGTCACACTCGGTATAATCGGCGTTGTTGCAGCTTTAACTATGCCGACTTTAATGGCAAACCACCAGAAAGCAGTGCAAAAAGCTCAGTTTAAAAAAGCTTATTCATTATTCAGCAACGCGGTATTTCAGGCACAAGCACAAATGGGTTACCCGGCATACTGCTCTTATTGGGACGGAGCAAGAGCTTGCTCTACAAAATGTACTAAATACAATTCGTATAATGAATGTATCTCTTGGACTTGTGCTGACGGTTCTCCCCTTCCTGCAAGATATAACGGACCAAGAGAAAACTGCGATAAGTTTGAAGAAGAATTATTTACAAAAACTTTAAAAACAGTTAAATTTTGCCAGAATAAAGCTTTAGAAAACGGCTGCATTACATCTGCATATAAAGGTGTAGATCAGGTTAAATCAGAACAAAACCCTGATTCTGAAACAGGATTTAACCCTGACAGCGGTTATGGTTCAAATAACATAAAAAATAAATACTCTGCTTGGATTTTGGATAATGGTATGGTAATTATTAAATACGGTACATACAAATCTAATTTCCCTATATATACTATTGATATTAACGGTCATAAAAAACCAAATAAATGGGGACATGACTTATTTACATTCCAACTTCAGGGAAATAATGACGGCATAAGCAAAGTTGCACCGTCTACTTACGCTATTGAAAAAGGCGGAAAATCCACAGAAGCAATGATGAAAGAGTAAAATCTTTTTTAACTTAATATAAAAAAATATTTACGGTTTTAATTTATCCGTAAATATTTTTTTATGTATATGTTATTTATTTTCCCAATTCATTAGCCTTTTTAGCAGTCTTGGAAATTACATCATAGAAAAGTTTATCAGAACCTTCTTCATTCATTGCTGTAATTCCTACAAATGTACATCCGCCTTTTGTAGCAACATTATCAATCAATGTTTGAACTGGTATTTCACCCCTATTCATTACCATTTTGGCAGACCCCGCAGCTGTTTGAGTTGCCAGCATCAATGATTTTTCATATTCCAGTCCGAGCTTTTCGCCTGCTCTTGCCATATCTTCAATGACCTTATAGAAAAATGCAGGACCTGAACCTGATATCGCTGTAACTATGTCAATTTGCTCCTCTGAAACTTCAATACATTTTCCAATGCTTGAAAGCATTTCCATTACAAATTCAACATCTTCTTCACTTGCGTAAGCCCCTTTACAAACTCCGCTCATACCCTCTAAAACCAGAGCAGGAGTATTCGGCATTACACGAACAACTCTTTTTTGTCCGATAACCTTTTCTATTTTTTTTGTAGATACACCTGCTGCAATAGATACAATAAGCTTTTCAGGAGTCAACTCATCTTTTATTTCTTCTAAAACATCTACAACATAATTAGGCTTTGTAGCTATAAAAATAATATCACTATCCATTGTTAAAAATCTGTTATCAGTTATAACTTCAATATCCAAGCGGCTTTGAGCAAGCTCAGCAATTGCACAGTTTACCTCAGAACCCTTCAGATTTTCCTTAGGCAGAAACTTTGAAGAAATTGCTCCCTTTATAATTGCACTTGCCATTTTACCGCAGCCTATGAAACCTATTTTACATTTTTTGTTCATATTATTTAACCTGCCCCTCTATTTGTGTTGACTAATAAGTTTTTTTCATTTAACATTAAGATTATACGACAAATATAAATAAAAGGAATAAAGAAATGAGACGTACACTAGAAGGAACAAAAGTAAAAAGACAACGCGTTAGCGGATTTAGAGCAAGAATGGCTACACCCGGCGGACAAGAAGTTTTAAACAGACGCCGTGCTAAAGGTCGTCATAAATTAGCTATCTCTGCTAAAAAACGTGCTTAATTTAAGTATATTGTAAGTTGAGAACTAATCGCGAAGTTTTTAAAATAATTTAACACAGCAGGTCGGAATATTTCAGGCGTGCTGTGTTGTTGTACTAATATATGTTAAAGAAACAATTCAGACTAAAAAATAAAGCTGCTTTCAATGCAATCTATAAAATTAAAAACTCCACACATAAAGGCGGAGTTACTCTGTTTGCAGGTAAAGAAAAAACTGATTTATCAGCTACAACGAGAGTAGGCTTTGTTGTAAGTAAAAAAACTCACAAACGTGCAGTAAAAAGAAACCGCCTTAAACGCCTTATGAGAGAAAGTTACAGACTATTATTAAAATCCGGTGATTTAGGTAATTCCCAAAACTATATGTCATTAATATTTATCGGTTCTCAAAATGCTCTTGACAAAAATTTTGCACAAATCCAAAATATCATTAATACTCTTATTAAAAGACTTTAAGGAGATAAAAAAAGATTGCTTGAAGGAATTTTTGTAGAAAAGGTTTTAACACAAGAATATATCCGACCTTATCCTCAACAGCCCCAGGAGACTTCCGGATATTTTGTTGGTTCACAAGCTATATACAAGTATTCTCTTAAATCTTCAGATTATCCCACAATAATTATTCCTGATCCTTTATACGACAATGACGGTGGAGTTATCAGACCCGGATTCTACGAACTTGCTCTGAGCGATTCAAGAGATTTCCTTATTCTTTTGGAATCCAAAAATCCCCGTGCAGTTATTCCGGTTATTAAAGTTGAAGAAGATGCAACTGAAGAAAGCAGATTAAACAACAAAACCGTTAAAAAACAGCAAAAAAAAGAAGCACAGGAACGAGAAAAAACGAATAAAAAACGCGCTAAAGCCGGAATGACACCTGATGAACCGAAAATTTACACAGAAGCATCTATTGAATATAACCCAAAGGGCGATTATTACCTTATAAAATATCAACGCGGAACGGTCAAAGCGTGGGGAGCTTTTAAAGGCTAAATAATTCTTGATTTTTTAAAACTTAAAGAGTTTAATATTAATGTAAGAAAATAATAAATAGGTATACCATGCTTGCAAATTATCATATGCACACAAATTATAGTGATGATTCTTCCTTTAAAATGGAAGATGTAGTTAAAAAATCAATTTCCTGCGGGCTTGATGAAATATGTATTACCGACCACATTGATTGTATAACAGGTATTAATCCTCATTTTCCATATAAGTCTTATGAAAAAGAATTTAAAAACTGTAAACAAAAATATTCTGACAAAATAAATATAAAGCTAGGAATTGAATTTGGTATGCAGCATTCTACAATTGCTCAGTTTGAAGAAATTTTTGCAGAAGCTGACTTTGATTTTGTTTTAATGTCTTGCCATCTCATAAACGACGAATGGTTTTGGTCAAATGAATTTCAAACGGGTAAAACTCAAAAACAATACAATGAGCAATATTATGAAGAAATCCTTCGTCTTGTGAATTCTTTTGACAACTACTCTGTTCTTGGCCACCTTGATGTAATAAGAAGATACGATTTAAACGGCGAATATGAATTTGAAAAAGTAAAACCAATTGTAGAAGCTATATTAAAACGTGTAATTTCTCAAGGAAAAGGAATTGAATTAAATACCTCAAGTTATCGATACAGATTAAAAGATTTAATGCCTTCAAAAAACATTTTAAAATTATATAAAGAACTAGGCGGAGAAATTATAACAATAGGCACAGACTCTCATTACCCCGAACATGTAGCCTGTCATTTACAGGATGCACAAAACATCTTACAAGAACTCGGGTATAAATATTTTTGTACCTTTAACAAGATGCACCCTGAATTTAATGAACTGTTACATCAAGGGGTTGCAATTTAATTTTCAGCGTATAATAATGAGGTGTAAGCAAAATAACGCGGGATGGAGCAGTCTGGTAGCTCGTCGGGCTCATAACCCGAAGGTCGTTGGTTCAAATCCAGCTCCCGCAACCAATTCAAACAGAGATAAGATTAAAAGTCTTATCTCTATTTTTTTATTTATTTTGTCATATGAATTAATATTTATCCTTATTAATTTTTAAATAAAGCTTACAAAAAAAAACTTTTTACTGCTTTATGCTTTTTCTTGCGTAAATTGATGTATCGGTCAATTTAAAAACATCAACTATATTACAATTCTTACTCCGGCGGGAAGGACAAATGTCAATTCCCCCTCTGCGTGTGTAAAGCGCACAGACAAACAATTCATCATCTCTATCTAATAAATCGTATAATCTTTTATAAATCATTTCGCAGCATTCTTCATGGAAATGATATTCAGAGCGGAAAGAACTTAAATATTTCACCAAACTGTTTTCTTTAATATGTTTTGAAGATTTATAATATATAAAAACATCACCGAAATCAGGCTGGTGTGTAACTCTGCAATTTGAACGCAATGAATCAAACATCAAAAAATGTCCTTCTGTTTTTTTACTTTGTTCAACCTCAATTAATTCAGGGGATTCTTTAAATTTTTCTATTTTTAAAGTTGACTCATCAATATAGTCCATTAAGTTATTAAAATCATTAAAAATCTGAACTCTTTCAGCATTCTCCTCTATAAAATTTACTGTAACATCTGTTTGCAGCTTTTCACTCAAATCTTTTTCAATAATATTTTTGCATATTTCAAGGCATTCTTTGATTGATTTACCGTATCTTGTCATATTAAAAGAATTTAAATAAAGTTTTAGTGATTTAGATTCAATAATAAATTCGCTTGTGCAGTTATATTTTAGTTTCATTAGTCTTGTAACAGGCACTCCGTTTTCTGACATTGATGAAAATTCATAAGCATGCCAAACATCCCAGCCTTCAAATGGCAGATTGTCATTTTGAATGTTATACTGTTTTCTGTTATCATATCTCGGCACCGCAACAAGCAAAGAGGGATTATACTCATCGCTGTAACTTACTTTTTTTCCCAGCAACGTTGATGCAATTTGATTTGTTTTATCTGACATATTTTATTCCTATAACTGTTTAAAATGATTATTACCTGTTAATTGTATAACACTTGTTATTTATTTTCCATTATTAATTATCATATAACCCATATTTTTTCCTGCCTCGTAAGCATTTTTCAAATCAATAGGGAATACTTCATCTCTTTGTTTTGCTTTTTCTTTTTCATCCCAGACATCCGCAACATATTTTGAATAATCAGAAAACTGGTAGGTATTGAAAGCACAAACTCTTACAGGCTTTTTATAAATGTGGCTAATCCAATTTTCAAAAAATCCTAAAGGTCCTGAATTATTTGCCCCGATATATGATTTAATAAACATTTCTTCATTTACATTCATGGTATAAATTACTGCGGTTTCAAGCTTTTTGGGAGGGATAGGAGTATAATTTTCATCATAGGTAACAAAAGGAAAAAGCAAACGCTCCATAAAAGCTTTCATAACACCTGTAACATCCCCGAAATAAATCGGAGATGCAAAAGCAATTCCGTTTGAATAAGAAACTTTATTCAAGACTTCTTTCAAATCATCAGGATATGCACACCTTCCAAGGTTTTTACCTCCTCTTAACTTACATGCAAAACAGCTTTGGCAGCCTTTAAAATTTAAATCGTATAAGTTAACAATTTCTGCTTCTATTCCTGTACTTTCTACACCTAGCACAAAACTTGAACACATTTTGGCAGTATTCTGATTTTTACGAGGACTACCGTTGATAATATAAATTTTTTTGTTATCCATAATGATTCCTTTCTTTATAGTCTTTATTGTTTATTAATTTTATAATTTTTGCAAGTATTTACTTTTTTGATATATACTATATAATAAGAAAGAATTGGAGTATACAATGAAAAACAAGACAGAAAAATTTAATTGTCCGGTGGGTATAACTCTTAGTTTAATCGGTGGCAAATATAAGGTTGTAATATTATGGTATTTGTTTGACAAAAAGATACTTCGCTACGGAGAACTTCAAAAAATCCTCAAAGGAGTAACTGCAAAAATGCTTATACAACAGCTTAGGGAACTTGAAGAAGACGGTCTTGTTAAAAGAAAAGTTTATCCCGTTGTACCTCCTAAAGTTGAATATTCTCTTACAGAGCTGGGAGAAAGCATTATCCCAATACTTTTGGAAATGAAAAAATGGGGAGAAAATTATACTAAAACATACAGCGGGGAGGAATAATGAAAAAGGTTTTATGCTTTGGCGACAGCAATGTATACGGGTTTGTACCCGAGAATGCTAAAAGATACGATAAAAACAACAGATGGAGCGGAATACTGCAAAATCTTACTCAAAACAAATTTGAAATAATTGAGGCTGGATGTAATAACAGAACAGGTTTTACGGATAACCCCGCAGGAAAAGAACAGACAGGATATAAAATTTTACCGAATTTCTTAGAAAAAGATTTAGACTGTGTTGTTCTTGCCATTGGAATTAATGATTTGCAAAAATTTTATAATGTGAATGAGGATGATATAAAAATCGGAATAGAAAAGCTTATAAAGATTGTACGTTCTCATTGTCCTGATGCAAAAATTATCATAGCTTCACCTTCAAAAATAAAAAATAATATTTTAAACAGCTTTTTTGCGTCCATGTTTGATGAACTATCGATTAAAAAATCCGACTTGATTGGTGATTTATACAAAAAAGCTGCAACAGAAAACAGCTGCTATTATATAGATTTAGGCAAAATCGCATCAGTGTCTGATATTGACGGTCTTCATTATGAACCGGAAGAACATAGAAAGATTGCTGATGTTATGTTTAAAACTCTTTGCAAAATTTTTGAGTTTTAAGAAGTGCTTTTTTATAGTAAGATATGTTTAAGGATAATCATATGAATAAAGTTATTTTATACGGTATAAACAGATTTCAAAACAAGCTTGAAAATCTTTTGAGTTCTAAATTTGAAGTTATAGGCTATTCGGATTTTGACAAAAAATTTGAAAAGATTAAAAATTATGAATATAAACCGTTTTACAATGAAGAAAGCCTTATGAATGCAGATTATGATTATATAGTTATCTGCAACAGCAACAAAAAAGAAAGTGAGAAATCACTAATAGCTTTAAGAAATTTGGGGATAGACGAGTGTAAGATTATCCAAACTTATTGTCTTTCCTGGAACGAAAGAATGTTTAGAACAACTTTTGATGATTTTATTAACCTTAATCAAAAGTTCGAAGGTCTTGTGTTCGGGATGTCATATTCACGATTTGCATTTTTAACTCATTTTTTTGATAAAAACTTTTTTAAATTCTCATTAGGCGGTGTAGATTTATACACAGATAAAAAATGGCTGAGCTATATAACAGATAATCATAAAGAACTTTTAAGCTCAGTTAAATATGTAGTTTTGGACTTGCCTTATTATATATTTAACTGGGATATAACAAGTACCAGCCAAATCTTTTACAGAATGGCATATTTTGATAAGTTCAACGATTACAGAAAATTCGGAGAAAGCACTTCAGGTCAAAAATACATCTCAAATTACAGAGTTTTAAAAGATATGTTTGAAGAAAGATTTGAATCAAATAAAAGTGTTTATTCCAATAACTACTATGAAAACGGTCAAATGCTGAAAAAAGCAAATGATGAATCTTATTTTGCTGCATCAGGAATTTGGTATAAACGTTATGAAAATACAATCTTGGAAAATATTCAAATATTTCAGGAATTTATAACCTTGATAAAACAAATAAACCCTGACATTAAAATTGCAGCCGTTACTTATCCTTACTGTCAAAAATTCTTGGAAGTTAACAAAGAACATATCAGCAATTTACAAAAAGAATTTTATCATATAATAAATAACACCAAAGGCTGCGAAAACATTAAAATATTTGACTTTATAAAAGATACCAAGTACAAATTTGACGATACCTGTTTTAGAGATGCAACTCACTTTAACGGTAAAGGTGCAGAACTATTTTCGCATATACTAAACAAAAAATTTATTGACGAATTGTATGACTAAGTTTGACTTTTAGCAGTAAATATAATAATATTTGTTCAAGGAGATAGTCATTTATGAGAGTAGTACTTGTTTTCCCGCCGCTTTGGGACTTAAACATTTTACCTATGCTGGGTGTTCCTGTGATTGCAGGATGTTTAAGAGAATTCGGGCATTCCACTCTTGCTCTTGACTTAAATTCAGAATTTTATAATTACGTTTCAACAGAAGATTTTTGGACAAAAATAACAGAACACTATAAAGCAATTGAAAATTCTGAAAATTCTGACGAAAAAACTTATATAAGCGAGTTAAAATCTGCTTGTTACCGACCTGAATTATATATTGAAAAAGTAAAAAATTATATGCAGGTTTTCCGCGATGAAGATTTATTCTTCACCCCCTCAAATCTTAACAGTGCACTAAGCGATGTCGATACAATAACTTATGCTGCAGTAAAATTAAATCAAATTTGTTTTGATTATGAAGAAAAAATCGGTTACAACATTTTCGAAGATTTTTATGAAAAGGTTTTTGAAAAAATAAAAGATTTTGAACCTGATGCAATAGGGCTGTCTGTCTACTGGGAAAAACAGCTTGATTGGTCTAAAAATTTTACAAAATTTCTAAAGAAAAAAACTGATGCAAAAATCTTTTACGGCGGTCCTCAAATTACTTACTCAAAAGAAAAAATATTAAATAAAGACTTCTTCGAAACCTATGCTGATTACGCCATTTATGGCGACGGTGAAGTTGCATTAAAACAACTTGGCGAATACTTTAACGGAGAAATTGAGCTTAAAGATGTTTCAAGTCTTGTGTATTACGATAAAGAAATACAAATTACACCGCCTCCAAAAGAAGGTTTTAAAGAAATGTTTTCCCCTTGTTATGACGGGTTTGACTTTGACTCTTATTTTTCTTATCCGAAAGTCATTTCACTTGAATCATCAAGAGGATGTTATTGGAACAAATGCGCCTTCTGCTCTTGCTCAAACGGCGTAATAAAAAACAACAAGTCAGCTGAGCAGGTGATAAATGAAGTTGAAAAATTTCAGGAGCAATTCGGAATTAATGAATTTTCTTTTATAGATCCTGCAGTAAGCCCTAAATTCCTTGAGGATTTTTCAAAACTTGTTATAGAAAAAGGGTTGAAAATTAAATATTCAGCCTTTACAAGACTTGAAAATATATATACAAAAGAATTGTTTGAACAGCTGTCAAAATCAGGGTTAAAGTTTTGTTTATGGGGGCTTGAAAGCGGCTCTCAAAGAATTCTTGATTTATACAATAAGGGGATAAATGTAGAAAATAATAAAAGAATATTAAAAGATGCTCATGATGCAGGTATATTTAATTTTGTTTCAGTAATAGTAGGCTTTCCTAAGGAAACAGAAGAAGATGCAGAAAAGACAGTTGAGTTTTTAACCGAAAATATCGATAACATAGATATTATTGCGGCAAATAATTTCTTATTATTAAAAGATGCACCCATTGAAAAAGAGCCTGAAAAATTTGGACTGACTTCAAATGACTTTGAGTTTAACGGTTCAATGAACTTGTACATGCCTGAGAATGAAAGAATTTTCGATGCTGTATTTGACAAAATTTCAAAGCTGAATGAGCAGAAGATTAAAAAACTGCCTATGCATGTAAATTGTATGTCATCATATATTTTAAGATAATGGATTGGAATAATTTTATGCAGATTTTTATAAATATTGCAGCAGTATTTTTGAGAATAATGACAAATTCATTAAGCAATGTTTTTCAAAAAAAACTTGCATTTGACGGAGAAAAACCTGTATGTATTAATTTCATTAATTACCTGCTTTTAAGTGTAGCCTGCCTGCCTTTTTTATTTATAACCGATTTGTCAAAACTGAGCGGAGAATTTTGGTTTTATGCACTTCTTGGAGGTATAGCAGGAGCATTATGCAACAACTTTATGGTTATCGCTCTTAAATATGGTGAACTATCCGTACTTGGACCAATAAATTCATATAAAGCCGTTATAGGGTTGATTTTTGGAATGATATTACTGCATGAAATTCCAAATATATACGGTATTATCGGCGTAATATTAATTATATTCGGAACATACTTTATTTTTGATAATTTTACTCCTTCAGTTTTTATACGAAAAGATATTAAATACAGATTTTTAGCGTTATTCTTTTCTGCTCTTGAAGCTGTTTTAATAAAAAAAGTAATTCTGTTATCATCGGTTTCCACATCAGTCATTGCCTCAAGCATTCTCGGAGCTGTATTCTCATATATAATTATAAAAATAAACGGCGTATGTAAAGTGAAATTTCCCGATAGAAAACATTCAATTATGTATATTCTTACAGCTTTATGCTTCGGGCTAATGACGATTACCACTGCATACGTATTTAAGCATATAAATGTCGGTTACGCTTTATCGTTATTTCAACTTTCGATTATTGTTAATGTCATTTTAGGATATAAACTTTTTAAAGAAAAAAATCTGATAAAAAAACTTATCGGTTCCTTAATAATTCTTATAGGTTCGGCAACAATTTTAATTTACGGACATTAATATGTTAGAATAATTTTCGAAAGGGCTATTTTTATGATAACCCCGATAGGGCAAAAAATAGAATATGATATAAAAACATACAGAAATCACCGTAAAGAGAAGCCTGATGCCTCTACAAAAATCAAAGTAGCAGCAGGTACATTAGCGGGAACTTTAATCCCTATGACATTTATTGCAAAAAAGCAAAATGTCAGACTATTTAATATTAAATACGGTATTAAAGAAATGCTTCTAACGAGTGCAGGAGGCATTGCAGGTGGTATCCTTGCAGGTTTGGCAGCTGATAAAAAAGAGCACAGAAAACAAAAGCTTAATGAAGGAGTTTTCCAATTTATGAATTCAACGGTTCCTCCGCTTACAGTTGTTCCTATTCTTGCTCTTTGCGAAAAAGTTAAAACATTGAATAATGCACCTACAAAAATTACAGGTTCGCTAATAGGATTGCTTGGAGGAATGCAAATTGCAGCAGCTCTTACAAATAAAATAAACGACCCTTATGACAAAGTTCCGGATAGAAAATTAACATTAAAAGATTCCGTAGCAAACCTTGATGATGCTATCGGAGTTTTAGTTCTTGCAAAAGTTCCGGGAACAGATAAAATCCCTATTGAGAAAACACTGCCTGCCATTTACAGCTGGTGCGGATACAGAGCCGGATTGAGCAACTGATTATTCATCTTCATATTGAATTTTGATTTCACCGTTATCCTCAACAAACTTTGATTTTTTGTTAAAAATCTTTTGGATTAAAGGCTGTGCAGGCTCATTCTTCTTGTTATATCTGTCTTTTTCTTCCTGAACTTCTTTAAAATCATTATATTCCTGATATCTGAATTTTTGATCCTTTATGTATTGCATATCATGAACCTGAATTATTGCAGCATCAGGCGGAATAATAGCAAATACAGGCATTGCACCAAATATCATTATACCCGTAATAATCAATTTTTTCATAAAAACTCTCCTGATTATTTGACGCGGAACACAACGTTTGCAACAGCAGTGACTTTTTTGTCAATTGTTGTAGTATCATTTATTCCCATATCAGATACATTTGTTGAATCCACAGGTGTAATTTGGAAAACACCCATTTGAACAGATTGGATTTTACCCGGTCTGTTATGAGTAGCCTTTAACATTGCCGTTGCTCTGTCTTTTGCATCAGTAGTTGCATCTTGAAGTAATTGAACTTTTAAATCAGCAAGTTTAGAATAAAAATATTCAGGCTGCATTACGTTTATATCAATTCCTTTATCCAAAAGGCTTTGAATATCAACGGACACATCTTTAATCTTTTGAACATCATCAGATTTTATAACAATAGGCTGAGAAAGATTATAGTATGCAATATCATTTGTTACATTTCCGTTAGGAGTATATTTATATGAGTTATAGCCGTTAGAAGCTTTAACCTCAATATCAGTTATACCTTTTTCTTCCAAATAATTCATTACAACAGGTATTTGAGCTTTAACAGCATTATACGCAGCTTGTTTATTAGGTTTTCTTGCAACAACTTCAAATTCAAATCTTGCTGAATCAGATTTTACTACCTGATAAGCAGAGCCTGTAACAGAAATTTTATCTTTTGTCACATTCGCAGTTCCTGTTTTGACTGCAAAAATCAAGCCCAGTGCTAATATAACTGCTAACCATACAAGTTGTAATTTTTCTATTTTTTCTAACATAACATATCACTCCTTAACTACACATCTCATTATAACCGATTTTTATTAAAAATCAATTGCATGTTAAGAATATACGTGTTACAATTAGCAGAAAACAAAAAGAGGGTTATAATGAATAGTTATTTAGAAAAAGTACTGGAAGATGTAAGATTAAAAAATGAACACGAAACTGAGTATCTGCAAGCCGTGGAAGAAGTTTTAACGTCCATAGAACCTGTAATTGACCGAAACCCTCAATTTGAAAACATTGCACTTTTAGAAAGAATGATTGAACCTGAAAGAACAATATCTTTTAGAGTTCCTTATATAAATGACGAAGGTAAAACTATAGTTCATAAAGGTTACAGAGTTCAATTCAGCAGTCTTATCGGTCCGTATAAGGGCGGTTTGAGATTTCACCCGAGCGTAAACCAGAGCATTATGAAGTTTTTAGGTTTTGAACAAATATTTAAAAACGCATTAACAGGTCTTCCAATCGGCGGCGGTAAAGGCGGAAGCGACTTTGACCCCAAAGGCAAGTCCGACAATGAAATTATGAAATTCTGCCAGAGTTTTATGACAGAACTTCAAAGACACATAGGTCAAGATATTGATGTTCCGGCAGGAGATATAGGTGTAGGAGCCAGAGAAATAGGTTACCTGTTCGGGCAATACAAACGTATTAAAAACACATACGAAGGTGGAGTTCTTACAGGTAAAGGAATTTCATACGGCGGTTCGCTTGCAAGAAAAGAAGCAACCGGATACGGACTTATTTATTTTATGCGGGAAATGCTTAAAGCAAACGGCCACCAAACTCTTGAAGGTAAAACCGTTACAATTTCAGGCTCAGGCAATGTTGCGATTTATGCCTGCCAAAAAGCTCAGGAATACGGAGCAAACGTTGTTGCAATGAGCGATTCCAAAGGCTGTATTTATGACAAAAACGGAATTAATCTTGACACAATTAAACAGATTAAAGAAGTTGAACGCGGTAGAATTAAAGAATATTTAAATACTCACCCCGAAGCCGAATACATTGAACGTCAAAATGAGGAATCCCCAATATGGGATATTAAAACAGACATTGCTCTGCCTTGTGCAACTCAAAACGAAATCACATTAACTTCTGCAAAAAAACTTGTAGAAAACGGGATTATAGCAATAGGTGAAGGCGCAAATATGCCGTGCGAATTTGAAGCTACAAAATACTTCCTTCAAAACAATATCCTTGTTGCACCTGCTAAAGCTGCCAACGCCGGCGGGGTTGCAACTTCTGCAATTGAAATGAGCCAGAACAGTATGAGATATTATTTAACTTTTAAAGAAGTAGATAAAAAACTTGATACAATAATGACAAATATTTTCCACTCTTGCAAAAAATCCGCAGCTGAATACAATCTCGGCAACAACTATGTTGCAGGTGCAAACATTGCTGCATTTACAAAACTTGCAGAAGCAATGACCTCTCAAGGAATTGTATAAACTAGTTGAATAAAGAATTTATTCTTGCTTCAGAACAAGCTTGAGGGTCTTTATACTCAAATTTATAAGCATTATATTTGCAATACTCGTCAACAACTTTTCTTAATTCTTCTTTTTCTACATTATTAAGATAAATTGTAGCATTAGAAGTCAATAATACATGATTACCGTTATATGATTTTATAACTCTGCCTGTCAAAGGATACATAACCTGAACAGCTGCAATTCTGCTTACTTCAAAATCTTTAAATCTGTTTTTCAGATAGTATACAAAACCGCCGTCACTGGCAAAGTTTTCTCTTAAACTTTTATACAAATCCTTGACTTGCAAACTGCTTTGAACAGAATTTCTGTACGCAATTTCATTTGGATTTTGGCTTGCTGCATAAGCAGAACAAGTCAAAAATAATGTTAAAATCAGTCCTAAAATAATTTTCTTCATAATCATAATGATATATTATTATACTTTTTGCGCGCAGGCACAAAATTTACATTCATTAATACAAGGGAAAATTATTGAATAAAAATTATAATTATCTTTAAAACTGTTTATATGGATATCTCCTCTGTGGAGATTAATTATTCTTTTAGCAAGATATAATAATACACCCGAACCGACCTTATCCATTTTTTCAGAACAAGTTACATATCTGCTGAACAAGCCTTTAATTGTTTCGGGCGGCATATATGGAGATTTACTGTTAATTGACAAGTTTATCCTTCCTTTATCTTGAGATTTACTTAAATCAATTACAATTTCTGTTCCGTCAAAAGCATTTGAGATACAAGTATTTAAAACATTATTAAATGCCTTTTTAAGATGTGCTTTGTCAGCCTTTATACCATAGCATTTATCTTTAGCTCTGACTACAAACTTAAGATTTTTGGCTTTCATTATAGTCTCAAAATCTTTGAAAGAATCTTCGAGAAATCTAAGAAGTTCTACTTTTTCAAGAGTTAATACTACATCATTATTTTCATATTTATAAATCAGTAATAAATCAGTAAGCATTCCATACATATATCTGCAAGAATCCAGAGTCAAATCCAGCAATTCCTGCTGTCTGCTGTTAAGCGTTCCTAAATTTTCGGAAGAAAGCAGCTCCAATGCTCTTATTTGTGCAAGTGTAGGAATTTTCAAATCATGATTAAGTATGGCAATATAAGTTTCTCGCTGTTTTTTCAAAGCATCAGTATCGTCAAGTTTATGCTCTAATACAACGAGCGGATTAAAGTTCTTTTTATGCTTTATCATATTTTCATTTCCTGTTTTATACAACATCTTGTCACCATTCTATAACTCTTGTGATTTTTGTATTCGTATGTATATATGTCAATTTTTATACAGTATTTTACAAACTTTTTTATAAATTGTTTAATGTTCAAGGTAATATATACTTATTTAAAAATCCTTCGCTGTCAGTAATTCACGGTAATGTTATCCAACTATTATCTATTGAAATTTGATGCGATTTCGTTACATTCTAATATTAATTAATCTTTGAAAAAAATACATTGCCTAACTGTACAATATACAACTATACCCTACTTACCTACAATTACATTTTCTTTTTGAAACAGGTGAGCCAAATATTAGTCTGAATCCGCCAAAGGGCTTTTTCATAGTACAATTCAACCCTTCTGTCATCTCATCAATATTACATAAAATTCTGTTTACTTCATTTATAGAACACTGAATTTGAGGTAACGTTCTGTTAAGTTCACTCGACAAAACTTTCACATTTTTTGATGTTGCCTGAATATTAACGGCGGTTGAATCCATGCTTTTGCCGTCAAATGCATCGTTAACGTTTCCTGTCACTGTGTTAATATTTCCTGATATTTTCACAACTTCGGCAGATGCTTTATTAATGTTTTGTGAAGAACTCACAACGTTAGGTTTTACTTCTTCCGCCATAGAGTTTAATGTTGAGAATAAATCACCCAAAGCCTGAATTGTTATATTAAGGTTTTTCACTGAATCTGCCATATCAGCTTTTATCGCATCTAATGATTCAGGATCCTGATTTGATAAATATGTATCAAGTTCAACTGTGGTTTTTCCTGCAATTTTGTCACCGTCTTTTATAAAAAATACAGACGGAGCATCAGGGTATATTATATCTATATAATCATATTTATGATTTTTTCTGTCTTTCTCTTTTTTTAGATTAGCAACAATATTAATAGGAAGTCTTAATTTATTTGGATGAAGCTCAAGTGTCAAGATTGTGCTTGTATAATCGTCATTAGGTCGTACCTTAACAACTTTTCCGATTTTAAAACCGTTATAATATATAGGCGCTCTGTCATGAAACGGTCTTAAGTTTTTAAATTCCGCTGTTACATATGTATTTGTTTTATAGTTATAATAAGCTACACCTATAAACAACAATAAAATTACGATTATTAAAGATTTATACAAATTATTCATATGATGAATATTATTTTATGTATAATAAAAATTCATTCCCCTTGCGGATAGTCTTGAATATATCCTGTTTGCATGTAAAATGTAGGAATGGAAAAATATTCTAAAAGAGCAAGACTTTTGTTTAAAGAAGGTTATAACTGTGCACAGTCAGTATTCTGCACATTTGCTGACGATTTAGGCATAGATTTTGAAACAGCATTAAAATTATCTTCCTCGTTCGGGGGAGGAATGGGAAGATTGAGAGAAGTTTGCGGAGCAGTCAGTGCAATGTTTATGATTGCAGGACTTAAACACGGTTATACATCACCATGCGATGACAACGCAAAAGCTGAACATTATGCTTTGATTCAGGAGCTTGCAGAAAAGTTTAAACAAGAAAATAATTCTATAATATGCCGCGAACTTTTAGGACTTGACGTTCAAAAAGATTCTCCTATCCCAGAAAAAAGGACAGAATCATATTACACAAACCGGCCGTGTGAGGAACTTGTTGCAAGTGCTGCAGATATAATAAGCAATCATATACTAATATAGTTACTATAAAACTCATATTTTATTTGTAACAAATATTTTAATTTAATACATTAACCTTTAGATTAGATGACGGTTTATACTATAATATTAATCAAATAATTAATATTGTAAGGGGATATTTTATGAAAAAATTTTTGATATTTGCAATATCAGCATTAGGTTTGATATTAGCAGGACTGTATTTGGCATTCTTGTTTTATTTACCAAAGGCTGTGGATTTAAATGAATATAAACCTTTAATCCAAGAAATTGCCAAAGAACAGGCAAATATTGATGTAAACTTCGAAAACCCGCAAATAGTTACGACACCATCACTTCAAGCCGGATTTAAGACAGGAGAAATTTCAATAAAACTTCCTGACGGCTCAGTTCTTTTCAGTGCAGACTCACTTCAGGGAAGAATTTCACTTCCAAGTCTTATACTTTTAACAGTAAAAGTTTCATGTGCCGAAGTAATATCCCCGAGAATTAATCTTGATATTGAAAACGGAGAACAATTCAAAGTTGTAAGACTTGTAGAAGACATTTTAAACAAACAAAAAAATGCGCCTCCAAAAGAAGAAGTTCAGCCTCTACCTTTTGACCCTTCAATTATCAAAATAAAAGTTCCGAATGCAAAAATAACTGATTACAAAGCCGTTATAAATGACCTGAAATCAGGTCACAGTTTGACTTTAACAGGAGAAAAACTTACAGCAGGCTACAATAACGGTAAAACAGCAAGAATTAAAACTTATGCAAGACTTTTAAGCGATGATAAAACAAACATCACTGCAAATGTTAATATAAGTTCGTTTATTCCTCCTGCAAAACCTGCTGATCCTGATGATGACCCGGCTGAAAAAATTGAACTCCCTTTTGTTAATCCTGTGCTGATATACAGAGATTATGACCTGAAATCAAATATTGAAACTAAATTAAAAATAAGACAGAATGAAAACGGTCTGATTACATTAAAAGGATATTTTAACATTGACAATACAACAATGAATCTTTCAGGTTTACAGCTGCCTGAAAGTTATATAAAATCTAAATTCTACGGAACTTATGCAGACTTGGACACAAACATTTATCTGGCTAAAAATCAAAATATTAACTTAAAAGGTAAAATCGGATACGGCAAAAAACCGTTTGCTGACATAAGCCTTATTACCGAAAGAATTTTCTTTAATGATATGATAATTCTTTCAAAAGCTTTGCTTGATACCCTTCATATTAAAAATGACTTAGTTTCGTTAAAAGGTAACGGCTACTGGGCTGCGAACACTCAAATCAAAACAGATTTAAAGAAAATTCAATCAAAAGGCTGCATAATTGCAAGAAATGGAAGTATTTCAAACGGCATAACCAAACTTGTGTTTGATAAGATTAATGCTAATTTAATTTTCCAGGACAATATGTTGAAAGTTATTGATACTCATACATATATAAATGGTAATGTTTTAAAAGCCGAAGGCCAGATTGACTCGGATTCTACTGCAGATTTAAAAATCCATTCCGAAAAACTTCCGCTACCGGGACTTTTTCTTGCATTTGCTCCATCAGACTTAAAGAAATCATTTATTTTAAGTTCAGGTAATTTGTCCTTAGACGGAAGATTACAGGGTGAGCTTAAAAAATCACTAATAACAGCAAGCGTAACCCTAAAAGATTTTGTAATAAGCGATAAAAATAATTCAATGATAATAGGCAATGAAAAACTTATTGCAGGGATAGTCAGCGATTTAGCAACTCTTGACGGAAATATAATCAATAAAAACCTGAGCTTAACACTTCCTTTGACAGGTTCTATAATTAGAAACCCTAAACTTGAAATTAAACTCGATGAAAATGATATTAATGTAAAACCTTTTGAATTATTGGTAAACAGCAATTCTAAAATAAATCTTCTCGGATCAATATCATCATACAGTTCTTCACCGTTGATTGATTTAAAAGCAGACGGTCATCTTAACTCTGTTGATTTAAGAAGATTTGCAGGACACGATGCAGAACCGTTTATTGATGCTCAAGGAAATATTCCCGTTAAAATAAAAATTACAGGAAACGATAAGAAACAATCAATTATTGCGCAATTAAAATCAGATGCACAAAATTACATTACACCTGTACATATTCAATCAATGCAGGGAAAACAAAGTATTTTACAGGCAAAAATAGATTACAAAGGCGATAGAGTTCATATCAGAAATACAGGTTTTTACACAGGAACATCATTATTCGGTGATGATTTAGCTTTGAATACACAAAACGCAAAAGAAGTTTTTAAGGTTTCAGGCACAATAGTGAACCTTAATACTGCTGAACCTTTTATAAATCTAATAAGAATTTCTGTTCCCGAAGAAATTAATGCTAAGCTTACAGCATTTACAAACTCAAATCTGAAAGCCGACGGCAGATTACTAATATTCGGTAAACTGGCTTCACCTTTGATGAGAGGAAGCTTTAAGATTAAGGATTTGAGGATACCTGAAATATTTTTAACAATGGATGAAGCTGATGTCAATCTTTCAGGCAAAAATATTGTTTTGGCTGTCAGAAGACTATTGCTTAACGGGTCAGATATTAATATTACAGCCCGAACAGACATAAATCCTCACCCTCAATTTACATTATCAAGACTTGATGTAAGATCAAGATTTATTGACTTAGACAGGCTGATGAAGGTTCCTGAAGCACTTGCAAAATACACTGCTCCTCCGCTGCCGTCTTCAAATACACAAACTGCAGATATACCTGTTGTTATCAGAAACGGTTCAATTAATATGAGAAGAATTAAAACAGGTGAAATTATTGCAACCAACACAACAGGAAGAATTTCAATGAGAAACAATAATTTCTTCTTGAATAACCTTAGAACAACAGCTTTTGACGGAATAATCAGAGGTGATATTACTGCTAATCTTATAACTACTGCACTTCAAATAAGAACACGAGGTACAGGCTTAAATGTTGAAAAAGCATTACTTGCACTGGCAAACATGAAAGATACGCTTTCAGGCGATCTTGCATTCAGAACTGATATCACACTTAGCGGTTCAACAATGGAAGAACAAATGAAATCTTTAAAAGGTACTGTTACTTTTGCAATGACAGACGGTCAACTAGGACCTTTCGGTAAATTAGAAAATATGATACTTGCCGAAAACATCAGAGAATCACAATTCTTTCAAACAGCTCTCGGCGGAGTTATCAACAATCTTGCAACAGTTGACACATCACATTTCAGCCTGATGAACGGACAAATACTTTTTGACAACGGAATAGCACACATCAATCCTATAACTACTATTGGAAATGTTATGTGCCTGCATATATCAGGAGACTTTAATCTTCTTGAAAACACAACAGATATGAAAGTTCGTGCCAAACTCGGTTCAGTAATCGCCAACATGTTAGGACCTATTGCGCAATTAAACCCTATAAACCTTGTACAGGCAACACCCGGATTAAATGTTGTCATGGCTCAAGCTTTCTCATTGTTCTGCGAACAATTAACTCCTGAAGAATCAGCAGCAATACCAAACCTGCCTACAAAACTTGATGACAATATGGCAACAAAATTTCAGATAGTTTTAAGAGGAGATGTTGCAAAACCAATGTCTTTAATTAAATCTTTTAAATGGCTGGCTCTTGCATCGGAAATCGAACAAGCACAAAATTTTGTAAGCACATTACCTGATCCGTCAATTGTAGAGGACCCTAATAATGCTACAATAGAAGCTATACTGAAAGCTCAGGAATTACAGGCAAAAGAAGATGCAAAACTTACAAATAAATTAATCAGATTTTTTAAGAAAAAGAAATAGAGAGGCAATATAAAGTGAAAAAATTAACATCATTATTATTAACATTACTCCTTACATTCAATTTCGCAGCTGTTGAAGCTGTTGCAATTGATAGTATTCAACAAAAAGAAGTTATTAAACAGGAAGAAAATGCAATTATCCCTTCCAAACTTGAAAAAGAAATTAAAACATCATTAGCAAAAGTCTACGGACAAGATAATGTTGAAGTGATGTATTCCAATATTCTTGAAATCGCTAAAAAGGCAAAAGAACAACGCTCGCTTAGTCTTTTGGAAGATGACTTAAACCGTAAGTCAGACTGGTACAAAGATGAAGTTATTTATATGTTTTACGCAAATCATTTCGGCGTAAAAAGCCTCGATAAGAATAACACTTTTAAAGATGATATTGAAATGCTTGATTACTTAAAAGGATTAGGTGTTACAACAATATATATTCTTCCGTTTGTTGACTCTCCAATGGAAGATGCAGGATTTGATATAAGAAATCCGCGTGATATTAGAGCAGACCTGGGCGGGATGTTTGAATTCCAAAAGTTCCTGTCTGCTGCAAGAGCAAAAGGCTTTAAAATAAAAGCTGACTTAGTTCTTAACCACTTGTCAGATCAGCATGAATGGTTCCAGCAAGCTTTAAAAGGCGATACATCAAAGATTAATTACTTTGTTGTAAGAGAAAAGATGCCTGAATATACAAAATACAAAGATCCGAAACTCGGTTGGGTAGCGGAATATAAAGAAGCTAACGGAAAAACTTCCAAAAGAAGAATTATTTTTCCTGAAATAACAGAAAACAATTACAGAAAAGTAACAATTAACAATAAAGATTATTATTTCTATCACACATTTTATCCTTTCCAGCTTGATATAAATTGGGAAAATCCTAAAGTTTTATATTATAACCTTGAAACAATTGCGTTTTGGGCAAATCAAGGAGTAGACATATTCAGAATGGATGCCATTCCATACCTTATTAAGGAAGACGGAACAAATGCTGAAAACCTCGAAGAAACTCACAGAATTATAAAAATTTTGAGTGCATTTATACAGGCAGTAGCTCCGCGCTCTGTAATTCAGGCAGAAGCTTGTCAAATGCCTAACAAAATCCTTCCTTATTTCGGAACAGAAAGAAAATTTAAAGATGAAATTAAAGGTAAGGAAAAAGAAATTACCAGAACCGATGAAGTTCAAATAGCTTACCACTTCCCGTACATGCCTGCAATTTGGGCATCACTTGTTACGGCAGATAACAGTTATTTCTGGAAAGCTTACAAGCAAACTCCTCAAATTCCTGAAACTGCTTCTTGGGCGCTCTTTTTAAGAGTTCACGATGAACTTACTCTTGAAATGGTGAACCAGAAAACAAGAGAATTAATATTTGACGATTTAGCTCCAAAAGGCGCAGCATTCAGAAAAGGCTTCGGGGTAAGCGGAAGAATGGCAAACTTTTTGGACAACAATCCTGACAGAATAGGAATGGCATTTTCTATTTTGATGTCACTTCCTGGAATTCCTATTATTTATTATGGTGATGAAATCGGCATCCAAAACAACTTTGCAAATGCAAAGAAAAGTGCAAAACTTCGTGAAAACAAACAGAAATCAGCTAAAAGCGTTAAAAATAATGTAAGTATGCTCAGTTACTTTGACAGTCGTGACATAAACAGAGGTCCTATAACTCAAAAAACTTTTGAAGATGCCGTTAATCATAAAGGCACATACAACAATAGAGTCTATGAGCGTGTAAAACAACTTATTAAGGTAAGAAAACAATACCCTGTTATTACACGAGGTTCTTTTGTGGAGCTTAAGACCAAATCGCCTGAAGTATTTGCCTATGTCAGAGCAACTGATGAAGACAGGGTTGTAGTAATTAACAATCTTTCTGATAAGAAAATCAAAGCCACAGTGTTGTTTACTGACGACAACTTTGGTAAAAAAGGCAAAGACATTTATTTAAAAGACCTTTTAACAGATAAAATGATTAGAGCTAAGGTTGAGAATAAAGAGCTTTCCGTCAGACTAAACGCATACGACGCGTTGTGGCTGAAAATGTGAAACTGACCAGACTAGCTGAACAAACTAACAATCAATATCAAAGTATTTTATTAAGATCCAAATCAATTTTCCAAGCTCTAATGATACATATTGGTATTTTTCATAGCTTTCATCACATTTGTTAAACTTAACTGAATCAAGAAATAACTCATTTAAATTTACCATTTTCTTTATTGCTATTTCAACCTCTTTTTCACTTGGTTTTGTTTTATTTTCTTCCATAATTTATCCTTATATTATCTACATAAATAATATAAGCAATTAATACACCTTAGTCGACCGCCAATTGGCACAGTAGTATAACAACAATTTAATTTAATTTTATTTCCTATTTTAGTTGATTACAATAAATAACTAATTGTGTATTATAAATTCCAAGGGCAAAAGCTCCTTAATCAGTTCTCATACTTCTGCGGCACAAACTACAAATTTGTTTAACCGATAGAAGGAAGGGGGTGATAAAGTTGATATTCACAACATGTGAAAAAGAGTTAATACTCATATTACTAATTGTATTAACTCTTAAATTCAACAAATAAAAGGGGCTTTTATGTGCGGACTGCAATCCGCACGCCCTTTTTTATATTATAAACTATTTTTTTAAAATTTCAAGTGCTTTATTATGCATTTTCTTTAAGAAAACTCCTGCGTAAGTTGTTGCAATCATTGTGATTACAAAATACAAATACGTAGTTTGAACGGGATTATAAATCCAATATATATCATGGCTTGCACGTTCAGAAGAAGGTATACCGTGAATCCACATAAATATTGCTGTAATAATGTACATTACAAGCAAATGGTTTGCCATAATATGATAGGTTACTTTGCCCATATCTTCTATAAATTTAATATCTTTTACATAAGGGTATAATATTTTAACCACAAATAATGATGCCCAAATTCCTGTAAGGCTTGTTATAACAGGTACAAACAGCTGCTCGTCAAACCTTGCCCACACAAGAACATAACTCAATCCGATACCGTGCTCAGGGTTATAATCCCTGTTAAACATCCATAATACAGATTGTAAAATTACCACAGCACCAAGCCACTTAGGGGTGAAAATATTGTAATTATCTTTTATATAATGAGTGTAAAAATAGCCCAGATAAACAAAAAGCATTGAAAACATTGTTCTTATAACAACAAGCATCAAAGGCGTTACAGCAAACCATTTTGAAAAAGGTATTGCTAAAATCCCAAGAATTCCAAAAAATGCCAGATGAATATATTTGTTTTTAGTAACAGCATTTAAAACCCTGAATAAGAACAAAAATACAATCATTGTCATAAATAACTGGGTTACAAACCACAACGGACAAGAAAGGTCAAACTGGTGACCATTCAAAAACGGAGTAATAAAAAAGTTTTTTAAACTTAACGGCATTCCCCAAAACTTTCCTGTAAGTTTTGCTATCAATACAGTTATACCCAGGTAAAAAAGGTTATACCAAAAATAAGGCACTAAAAGACTTTTTATTCTTCTTTCAACAAAAGTTGTTACATCATAAAGATATTTTTCTTTAAACAAGCATCCTGATATAAAGAAAAACAATGCCAACTGGAAAGAATAAGGCGGGAAAATCCCCAAAAGAGAGAACTCTAAATGCCCTGATACAACAAGCATTATAGCCAATGCTTTCAATACATTCATTTCATTTGAAAAAACTTTTTCCATAACACGATGATAACATAAAAATTTTGATATATAATAAACTGACAGGAGAAAAAAATGACAATTTTAGTTTTAGGCGGCGCAGGTTACATAGGTTCACATACAGTTTACGAACTCATAGATAATGGCGAAGATGTTGTAATTATTGACAATTTATTAACCGGGCACGAAGAAGCTGTCCATCCTAAAGCAAGATTTTACAAAGGTGATATAAGAGATAAAGAATTTTTGGACAGTGTCTTTAAAAAAGAAAAGATTGATGCGGTAATCCATTTTGCGGCAAGTTCTCTTGTCGGCGAAAGTATGGAAAAACCTTTGAAATATTATGATAACAATCTTTGCGGTACAAAAATTTTATTGGATTCAATGGTTGAACACGGAATTGATAAAATTGTTTTTTCCTCAACAGCTGCTGTGTACGGAGAACCTGAAAGAATTCCTATTCTTGAAACAGACAAAACAGAACCGACAAACACATATGGCGAAACAAAACTTTCTATGGAAAAGATGTTTAAATGGGTAGGTAAAGCACACGGTTTGAGATATGTATCTTTAAGATATTTCAATGCCTGCGGTGCTCATGTTTCAGGCAAAATCGGCGAAGACCACAATCCTGAATCACATTTAATCCCGTTGATATTGCAGGTTCCGAACGGCAAACGCGAATTTATCTCAATATTCGGCGAGGATTATCAGACAAAAGACGGAACTTGTATAAGAGATTACATCCACGTAACCGATTTGGCACAGGCACATATTCTTGCGGTCAAATATTTACAAAACGGCGGAAAAAGCGACATTTTTAATCTTGGCAACGGAATAGGATTTTCCGTAAAAGAAGTAATTGAAACAGCAAGAAAAGTTACTCAAAAAGAAATTCCTGCAAAAGTTACACCAAGACGAACAGGAGATCCTGCAAAATTAATCGCATCAAGCGATAAAGCTAAAAAAGTTTTGGGCTGGAAACCTCAACATGCCGAACTTGATGAAATTATTTCAACAGCTTGGAATTGGCATAAAAATCATCCCGACGGTTTCAAAAATAATTTATTAGCACAAGCTCATAGCCATGAAGCGGAATAAAAATTAAGATATATAATCCTATAATTAAAATAAAATTATAGGAGATAATAAAATGTATAAACTCAGACCAAAAGATGCAAGAGGCACAACTCTTACAAATTGGCTGAACAGCAGACATTCATTTTCATTCGGAGATTATTACGACCCGACTAATATGGGCTTTAGCGACTTAAGAGTTATAAATGACGATATTGTTGCTCCGGGTCAAGGTTTTGGTCTGCATCCGCATAAAAATATGGAAATTTTAAGTCTGGTTTTAGAGGGCTCTCTTGAACATAAAGACAGTATGGGAAACGCTTCTATAATTAATAAGGGTGAAGTCCAAAAAATGAGCGCCGGCTCAGGAATTTACCATAGCGAGTTTAACCCGTCAAAAAAAAATCATGTTCACTTTTTACAAATATGGATTTTACCTGATAAAAATGATTTAAGACCTTATTATGAACAGAAATTCTTTAACATTGAAAAAAACAGAAACGAATTAGTATTAATTGCATCTAAAACAGGGATTAAAAATTCTATAAAAATAAGTCAGGATGTCAAGATTTATCAGTGTTTGCTTGACTATGGAAAAACAGTTGAATTTACTATTAATTCCGAACGTAAGTATTGGATTCAAATTGCAGAAGGCGCTATTAACATTAACTCTAAAAGATTTGATGCAGGTGACGGCATTGCAATTATTGATGAAAGCAACTTGTTACAAATTCAATCGGTTGAAAGTATCAGTAATTTCCTGATTTTTGACTTGAGATAATCGCAAATCCTTTTTCCATGTGTACAGAAAATATACGGAAAGAACAAGGTAAGTTGCCCACATAATAATTGTTGCAAAGCAGTTAGAGCCGTTTATATATGCCTCAACCCACATTACAACAGATAACAAATTAACCACAAACCAGATATACCATTGCTCTATACATCTTTTTACGGTCAAAATCAGTCCAAGCACTGAAAACACTGTTGTAACGGCATCAATATAAGGAGTTGCATCTCCTGTTTTCTTTAGAATATAAGAAAGTATTACCGAAAACACAATTGCTGCCAAAATAAAAATAACTCTGTCTTTATAACTTAAGTTGGTTTTTACAATTTCAAAAGAATCTTTTTTCAAATGCTTTTTCCACTTAAATATTCCTATAATTTGCATAGGGAAATAATAAAACATATAAAGTATTAAATTCCCGTAAAGTGCATTTTGAAAAGCCAGATATGCATAGCACATTGTCCCTGTAAGCCCGAACAGATAACAGGAGATTTTTCCTTTGCCTGCAAGTATTGTGTAACTAATACCGCATATAGCAGAAACCAGTGCAATTTTACTGTCCCCGATTAAAAAAGATATAAAAATTATCAGAAGAATTTCTAAAGGAAATAATATCCTCTCATATTTTCCCCATCCTTTTAATTCAGCTTTAACAAACTCTGCTATACACATCGGTTTTATTATAGAACAAATTATCCTTTATGAGAAATATATTAAAACATTTAAATATTTACTTTTTTTCATGTGTGTTGTCTACTAATATAAGGTAGAAACAATGCAAGTAAATAAAATCAGCAGGGATAATTCAAACTTTACCGGATTATTAAATAACAAAATTCTATTAAAGGGATTAGAAAAAGTTTCCGAACACGGGACTTCTTTTGCAGCAGGCACATCATTAGCAATGTCGCTTACTGTAAGACCTTTTGCTATTCATTCAACCCCTGATGTTGAAAAAGAAAACAAACAATACGCTATTGCAAATTCAATCGGCTCAGGAATTATAAAATTCGGTATTGTTGAGGCGGTTGCACTGCCAATTGAGAACGCTGTAAAAAATATTGACAAAAATCCTGAAAAATATTTAAAGCCCCAAACAATCAAAAATCTGCAAGAAACATCAAAAAAACTTGTCGAATCTAAAAGCTACAAACTTTCTACTCAAATAATGAAACTTTCAACGGGTTTTATAACAGCAATTCCAAAATCAATGCTGACAATTGCTCTAATCCCCGTTATTATGGATAAGCTTTTTAATATAAGAAAAAATGATAAAAAACAAAAATTTGAAACCCAAAATAAAGATATTCATTTTACAGGCTCAATTAATGAAAATATTTCAAAAGGCATTGGAAAATTAATAGATAATATAAAATTCCAAAACTTTGTGAAAAAACACAAGCAGGAAGACAAAAATATTGCCAAACATATTACTGCCGCAACAGATATTCTTCTCACATCTTCATTTGCATATCAAACAAACAAAAGCGACAAAATAAAAGACAACCGCAAAAAAGCACTTATTTATAATAATGTAATTTCAACTGCCATAACTCTGATAGGAGGTTATGGAATTGACAACATTATAAAAAATAAAACAGGCAGGTTCATTGAGAAATTCTCAAAAATAAATAAAGGCGATCCGAAACTTCATAAATATATTGAAGGCATCAATATAGTAAGACCTGCAATTATCTTTGCAGGAATATATTACGGAATCCTGCCGATATTTTCTACTTATATGGCAGAAAAAATTGACAAATATATTGAAAATAAAGAAAAAGCCTAAGTCATTTCAGCCATAATTAATTACCCCTAAATATATTCCTTTGTCTATAAATATTTTTTCTTTTTTCATTTAACTTATTGAAAAAAGGAGATTAAAATATGAAAACAGTATTAATAACAGGTGCTATTTCAGGCATAGGTCTTGCTGCAAGTAAATTATTTTTACAACGAGGCTGGAAAGTAATTATGGCTGATAAAGAAGAAAAAAATGAAATTTTTGAAGAAATTAAAAATTTATATAACAACAGCGTTACTTTTGTAAAAACAGACGTAAGCAAAGACAGAGATATTAAACATCTTTATGACAAATCAAAAGAGTTTTCAAAAGAAATTCACTGTATTATAAATAATGCAGGAATTATCTCTCATGAACTTCTTCATGAACTTAAAGAAAACGAATGGGATGCCGTTATGGAAACAGATGTTAAATCTATATATCTTACCGCTAAACATTTTATTCCTGAGATGATTAAGAACGGCGGAGGAACAATTGTAAATACAGCTTCGATATCAGGCATAGAAGCAGATTACAAAATGCCGGTTTACAATGCTGCAAAAGGCGCAATAGTCAATCTGACACGAGCTATGGCGCTTGATTATGCAGAAGATAATATAAGAGTAAACAGTGTTTGTCCCGGAGCAACTCGAACCAATATGATAAACCCTGAAAATATTTCAAAATACGCCCAGGCAAATCCTATGAAAAGAATATGCGAGCCTGAAGAAATTGCAAAAGCCATGTATTTTCTTGCAAGCGAAGAATCCAGCTATTGTAACGGGGTTAACCTTCCTGTAACAGGCGGTTTAGATGTACATACAGGACAGCCCAAATAAAAAAAGCCGTATTTATTGACTTATACCCCTCTTTGATGTATTTTACAAATTAATTGAGAGGAATAAGTGAAAAAACGCACCATAGGTATATTTAACGGAGCTTTGGCTGCTGCAAGTTACGGTACTAACCCGTTATTTGCATTGCCTTTGTATGCCGCAGGAATAGGTGTGAACTCTGTTTTATTTTACAGATATGTTCTGGCTGTAATAATTTACGGAATATGGCTGAAATTTGTCAAAAAGATATCTTTGAAAATATCTTATAAACAATTTGTTCCGATTTTATTTTTAGGCTTATTTTTTTCGCTCTCATCTTTAACACTGTTCAGTGCATTTAAGTATATAGAAGCAGGGATAGCCTGTACAATCTTGTTTATTTATCCTGTACTTGTAGCATTAATTATGGCTTTATTTTTTAAAGAAAAAATTACCAAAACAGTAATCTTTTCAATTATTCTTACATCAATTGGTGTTGTTCTTTTGTATAAAGGCAAATCAGGCATTGACCTTAATTTACACGGGGTTGCCATAGTATTTACGTCTGCTCTTTTATATGCCTTATACATTGTAGGTGTAAAAAATATAAAGACCGTTAAACATATCAGACCGACAGTATTAAGTTTTTACGTCATGCTTTGCGGACTTTTAGTCTATATATATAATCTTAAATTCTGTACAGAATTACAACCGCTGGATAAACCATTATTATGGCTTTATGCAATAGGGCTTTCTGTAATACCAACTATAATTTCTCTTGAAACAATAACAATTGCAATAAAAATCATTGGTTCCACAACAACTGCTCTTTTAGGAGCTTTAGAGCCTTTAACAGCAATATTTTTCGGTGTATTATTCTTCCATGAGCAATTGACCTTAAGAATAATAATTGGTGTAATCTTAATTCTTTTAGGCGTATTTTTAATAATTTTAAGGAAAAAGCACAGAGCAGCAGAATAAAAATTAAAAACAGAGAGGAAGGGATTCGAACCCTCGGTGGAATTGCTCCCACACAACCTTTCCAAGATTGCACCTTAAACCGCTCGGACACCTCTCTATTTATTTATCAAGCTTTTAGTTTTTTTTGCTCATATTATGCTCATATTTTATTGTTTTTATACTAACATAAACATTTATTTCATGTTAATATTTACGTATGCAAAAAGTTATAGATAAAAATATAAAAGGTTTAAACGGCACTGTTACTATACCTTCCGACAAATCAATTTCCCACAGAGCAGTAATGTTTGCTTCTTTAGCAAAAGGAAAATCAATTATTAAAAACTTCTCAAAAGGTCAGGATCCGCTTTCTTCTTTAAAGGTTTGCCGAGCTTTAGGCATAGATGCACAATTCAGTGATGATTTAATTATTTATTCATCAGGAAAGTTGTCAACACCTATTACAGCTTTGGATTGCGGAAATTCAGGCACTACCATGAGGCTTATGTCGGGAATTCTTGCAGGACAAAATTTTAATTCAGTTTTAATTGGTGATGAAAGCTTATCAAAACGCCCAATGAAAAGGGTTATTGAGCCATTAACACTTATGGGCGGAGAAATTCAATCTAATGGATATAAATCCCCGTTAAAAGTAAATGGGAAAAAACTGCATAGCATTGATTATGTATCAAAACTTGCATCAGCTCAGGTAAAATCCTGTATTTTACTTGCAGGCTTATATGCTGAGGGTAAAACTACTTTTACGGAACCTTATATTTCGCGTGACCACACAGAAAGAATGTTGAAATATATGGGAGCAAATATTTGTTCTGATAAAAATACTGTGACAATAGAAAAATCCGAACTTGAAGGAAAAACTATTGAAATTTGCGGTGATATTTCATCTGCTGCTTACTTTATAGCTGCAGGTTTAATTGTTCCTAATTCCAAAATAATCTTAAAAAATACAGGCTTAAATCCTACAAGAACAGGGATTATTGAAGCAGCTTTAAAAATGGGCGGTAATGTCGAAATTCTCGATAAGAAAACGGTTTCAGGCGAGGAAGTCGGAGATATTCAAATATCATATTCAGACTTAAAATCATGCATAATTGAAGGTGAAATTATCCCGAGACTGATAGATGAATTGCCTGTTATAGCCGTTATGGCAACCCAAGCTGAAGGAACAACCGTAATTAAAGATGCACAGGATTTAAGAAACAAAGAATCTGACAGAATCAAAGCAGTTGTTACAGAATTGCAAAAGCTTGGTGCTGATATTGAAGAAACACAGGACGGATTTATTATAAACGGTAAAAAAGCTTTAAAAGGCAATGCTGAAGTTGAAACTTATCACGACCACAGACTTGCAATGAGTTTATTTGTGGCAGGCTTAATATGTGAAAATCCTGTTTCAATTAACGGCTTTGAGTGGGTGGATATCTCTTTTCCGGAATTTGACCAATTATTTAATACTTTAACATTGTAAAGAAATATTAACTTAACTTTTTATATATAAGCAATTTTCACAAAAAGAAATTTTTTATATATTCAAGGTTAGGTTATAAATTTTTGAAAGGTTAAGGTATTTAGGTTATGGCATTAGATTCAATTAACAATTATGGAAGTGCGTATGATGATTTCTACGCCCAACAATATTTTGCAAAGGCAAATCAACAGCCCCAACAACCACAAGCTCCTCAAAATCCTGCATTTACAGGTTATCATCAACAACCGGGTGCTGACACATTCCAAAAATCAGGCAGCTCACCTTTATCAACAGGTTTGGCATTAGGAGCAGTTGCAGGTGGTGCGACAGGAGCTGGTACATATTTCTGGGGTTCAAACCCGATTAAAGACGGAAATGTTGATGAAAGCCTATTAGGCACACTTGATGAAACTGCTTATCAAGATGCATTAAAAGGTAAAAAAGAAGAATTACTTACAAATGCAAAACAATCAGTTTTAGACAAATACAAAATCAAAGACGAAAAGCAATTAGAAGCTATTAAGAAATTCGTTGCAGCTGAAGATAAATCAAAATTACCTAAAGAAGTTATGGACTTAATCCCTGATGACATGAAATCAAATCCTAAAGCTGCAAAAATCAGAAGCGAAGCAGCAATAAAAGAAATCGGTGAAATTAAAGTTGATGATATTACTTCGCAAGCCGAAAAACTGGTTTCAAAAGACACTTTAAAATTTAAAGCCCAAGAATTAACTGATTTAAAAGCATTTGAAGGCAAAATCACAGGTCTTGCAGATGATATCAAACCTGCTGAATTAGAAAAATTTATTAAAGACAACGCAAAATCTTTCGGAATCACAGGTGATGAAAAAGCAATCGAAGCTGAAGCTAAAAAATTAGCAGCAAAAGGCAAAGCAGAATTGCTTACAAGCCACAAAGCAAGAATAACAAATGCTGAAAGTGCAGTTAACACAGTACGAGAAGGTTTAGGCAAAAAATTTGCAGCATACTGGGATGACGGAGCTAAAGCATTAAAGAAAGATACTCCTGAAGCGTTGACAAAAGCTTTCAAAAATTTCAAATGGAATAAAGCATTAAAAGGCGGCGGTATCGCAGCTGCTGCGGGTCTTGTATTAGGACTTTTATTCGGGAACAATGCATAATAACATATAAAAACGTATAATTAAAACTCCTGTAATTAATTACAGGAGTTTTTTTATTATGTATCTTCCATAGGAATTCTTATGATAAAGTTACTTCCTTCGCCTAAATTACTTTTGACCGCAATAGTACCTTTGTGTAGTTCGGTTATGTTCTTTACAATAGCAAGTCCCAAGCCAGTACCACCGTTTTTTCGGCTTCTTGCCTTATCAACCCTATAAAACCTGTCGAAAAGAAAAGGAAGATGCTCCTGTGATATGCCAATGCCGTAATCCTTTACTTCTATTTGAGCAAAATTTTCCACGCACGAAATTATTATATCAATATTTTCTGATTTGGAATATTTAACGGCATTTGTCAGTAAATTGCTCACTGCTCTTGATATAAGTTCTTTGTCACCCCAAATATTTATTATATCTTTATTTATAAGATTTATTTTTATATCATTGTGTATTGTATAGTTAATTATACTTTCTATAACCTCGTTTAATGCAAATCTTTTAAAATTCTTGTGCTCACCTGTTTTTTCTACTTCTATCTCTGACAAACTCAAAATATCATTTACAAGAGAGTTCAACATTTTTGACTGATGCACAATTATCTCATAACATTCTTTATCCTGTTCATTTATATTATTTTTTAATTCTAATAATTCTATTGCCGAATTTATTGCAGTAATAGGCGTTTTAATTTCGTGAGAAACGTTTTGAATAAAGTCAGATTTGTATTCCTCAAGCTGCTTTAACCTGTTAATTTGACTTTTTAATCGTTGAGTCATTTTTTTTATACAAACAGCAAGTTCTTCCAATAGCTCAAGTTTGGGCACTTTAATTTCTGTATCCAGCTCACCGTTTGCAATTTTTATAACGCTTTCCTGTAAAACATTAAAAGGTATTCTTAATTTTTGTATTATATAAACTACACTTGAAGCAACAAATAATATAAATAAAAGTATAAACAAAAACAGATAATGCTGAGCTTGAAGAAGGATTTTCATTACATCTTCTTCCGAAACAGTAAGTTTCAGATAGTAAGCTTCATTACCGGGCTGAACTTTTTTTACCAAACCTATTATTTTATGCCTGTCTATAATATCAAACTTTCTTTTGTTTTTACTCTCTGCACTTAAATTTTGGCTTTCATCAAGTATTGACTCCTTATCATTCGTTAAAGAAGAAGCTATCAATTTCTTATCTTTATCAAAGATTTTTATTTTTACATCAGTATTTTCAAAAATTCGGCAATATTTTTCCAAAGATTTAAAATCTTTGTTTTCTAAATAAGGAGATATTGCATACTCTATTTGCTTTTGAAAGATAGGAAGTTCATGATATTCTTCTTCCATATATGCATTGTTAAATTTTACAATACTAAGAAAATATATGATTACAAAAAGTAAAACTAAACCTGTAAACCATAATAAACTGCTTATTAAAAACTTTTCACGTTTATTCATCATTCAAACCTTTTAGCTTATACCCGAAACCCCTTACTGTTTTAATATTTTCACCCAAACTGCCTAATTTACGGCGGAGATTTAATATTTGAACATCAATTGCTCTTTCCGATACATCAAAGCCTTCATCGCCTCTTAAATATTGTAATAAAGCAGAACGTGAAAATACTTTTCCTGCATTGGAAATAAATAACTTTATAAGCTTAAACTCAAAATGAGTTAATTCAACAGCTTTATTATTAACCTTCACAGCAAAACTCTTTTCATCAAGAACAACATCTTTATACAGCTTTATGTCAGAATTTACATTTTCTAAATGCGCATTAATCCTAGCCAAAAGAATTTTATTGCTGAAAGGTTTCGTTATATAATCTATTGCTCCGGTTTTAAAACCGTTTAAAATATCATCTTCCAATTTCTTTGCTGTAAGCATGATAACTTGTATTGATTTTAGATAATCATCATCTTTTATAATCTTGCAAAGCGTAAATCCGTCAATTTCAGGAATCATTACATCCATTAAAATCAAATCAGGCTTATCTTCTTTTATAAGTTTTAAAGCTTCTTCCCCGTCATAAGCTTTTCTTATTTTGTAATATCCGTCAGTTAACAAAACAAGTTCTATTAACCTGTTTATATGCTGTTCATCTTCCACTATTAAAATTTTTGAATCTTTACTCATACACCTATTATCTTATCACATCATAGAGCTTCTATAACACTAACAATTTGCATACAAATAAAAAGACCTACTTTTGGAGGTCTTTTTATTTGGGACCGGAGGGATTCGAACCCACGACCAAGGGATTATGAGTCCCCTGCGCTACCGCTGCGCCACAGTCCCACGGTAATATTCAGTTTTTATTTTGTGTAGGCTTGCGGTAGTTCCTACCTTTCCTCTCAAAACGATACTTAATCGTTTTTCGGCAGAGTGCCACAGTCCCACGGTAATATTCAGTTTTCATTTTGTGTGGGCTTGCGGTAGTTCCTACCTTTCCTCTCAAAACGATACTTAATCGTTTTTCGGCAGAGTGCCACAGTCCCGTGCACATAATACAATTTTCAATTTATCATTAAAATTTCAAAAAATCAAGTATTAAATTTTTAAGGCTTCTTCGCTTATAACTTCATTTGCACCTATTACAGATGAATATACGTCATCTTTAATTACACAGCCTGAAGCTATTACGCTGTTTGATATAATAACATTGTCTGCAATCGTTACATTATCCCATATTATACTGTTTTCAACAGTGACATTATTCCCTAACGTACAGTTTTTACCAATTGTAGAATTTCCTTTGAATTCAGTATTTGCAGGAATAAATGAGCTTTCAGCAATATAAGCACCGCATTCATTGTTAATAATAGGTTTGTGAGCAAATGTGCATAAACCGTTAAACAAATCCTGAGTTGATTGTTTATACTGGTCAAGAGTTCCGATATCACTCCAGTATTCGGATATTTCAAATGTGTTAATTGTACGTTCTTTTAAGAGTTGAGGAAAAACATTCTTTGCAAAATCATAAAAAGTATTTTCAGGAATATAATCAAATATCTTGTAATCAAATATATATATACCTGTGTTTATAAAATTACTTTTCGCCTCATTAATAGAAGGTTTTTCCTGAAATTCTGTTATAAAACCGTCATTATCTGTAACTACAACACCAAAGTGAGGCACCTCTTCTTTTGCAATTTTTTTAATACCGATAGTTGCAACAGCTTTTGAATTTTTATGAACTTCAATACCTTTTTTAATATCTGCATTAGAAAGTCCATCTGCGGATAAAACTACAAACGGACAACCTTCATCAAAGAAGTATTGACATTTTTTCACACCGCCTGCTGTGCCTGATAAAGTTTCCTCTTTGATATAATTGAAATTTATACCCATGCTGTTATTTTTGTATCTGTCAATAATTTTTTCAGCCAAATAGTATGTATTGCATATTACATCAGAAATACCGTATGAAATAAGCTTTTCAAATAGTATATCCATGACCGGTTTATTAGCCACAGGAACCAACGGCTTTGGAACATATTTTGTCAGAGGATCAAGTCTTGAGCCCACACCAGCAGACATTATCATTGCTTTAATTTTCTCACTCATAGCATCTCCATTTTATCTCAAAAAATATTTTATTGCAAATTTAAAATCAGGTTGTATAATAAATTTGTAAGCAGTTACGGGCTTGTAGCTCAGCCGGTAGAGCAGAAGACTCTTAATCTTTTGGTCGTGGGTTCGAATCCCACCGGGCCCATTTTTAAAAACAGTTTATTTAAAAATAAACTACTTTCTAATTATTTATTATGGTTATAAAAAATTCAATCTGCCTGATATTACTAATTTTTTCTTTTTTATCGGCGGTAAATACTAAAACATTTGCGATAGAAGATGATGACTTATTTAAGTCTGTGGAAATTAAAGACGGAATAAGCCTTTCTATTTCCGATTGCGTTGCGGCGGCTTTTAAAAACAGTCCCAAAATAAGAAGACAAAAATATAATTTAGATATAGCCAAAAGTAATCTAGGTATTGCACGTTCGCAGTATTTCCCTGTTATAAACGCAGGAGCAGGTTTTTACAACGAAAACAACTCCGATAATATCTATTACAATTCTCATTATCGGGAATTGCCCAATGTCGGAGTTACAGTTAATAAGCTGATTTGGAATTTCGGAAAAACCACTGCTTACATAAAAATGGAAGAATTTTACAAAATCGGAGCTGAATATGAATTTATGGACAGTTTGTGTTCAACTTTATTTGATGTAAAAGCCAAATATTATAATCTTTTGAGAGCTAAAGCAATGTTAAAGATTGCTGAAAATAATGTTGAAATAAACGAAAATTTTGTAAAACTTGCCAAAGATAAAGACAAAACTGATTTGACTACTGCACAATTAAATTTAAGTGATGCAAAGGTCAAATATATAGAAGCAAAAAATAATTATAATAATGCCAGAGTGGATTTAAACAACTCAATGTATCTGGATAATCAGCCTGATTTTAAAATCATCAATACAAATACTTTTGCTTACGAAAATGATTTTGCATATAATCTTAATGCTAAAAAATCAGAACCTTTTACACCTGAAGCATTTAACTTTCCTCTGGATAAAGCAGTTGAAATTGCCTATGATAACAGTCCGGATTTGAATGTTCTAATATCAACAAAAAAAGCAATGGAACAATCACTGTTATATGTTAAAAGAACGTATTTTCCTGATTTAACGGCAAATGCAGGATATGGCTTTAATAACTCTAACATGGTTTCAAATAACAGTTTTCAGGTTGGTGGAAATCTAAATTCTACTGTTAATTTAATGGAATTAAAACACAGCATAAAAGGGGCTGATGCACAGATAAATCTTGCTGACAACGAAATTACTTTGTTCAAAAAGGATTTGTATTTTGAGGTGAAAAGAGCATTTAATAATGTTGAAAAATGTGAAAAACAGATTCCTGCCGCAAAACTTGAAGCTGAACAGGCATTAGAAAACCTTAAACTTGTTGAAGCAAAATACAAATCAAATGAATTAAATTACGTAGCCCTACAAAATGCACGAAAAGAATATATTACAGCGTTGAATGATTATATTGACAGCTTGTATAATTACAATATTTCATTAATTCAGGTTGAAATGGCAATGCATTATCACATCGTTGATATTCACCACAAATCCGAACATGCTATGCATTATCATTCGGAAGAACTTATACAGCATTTAAATAAAGTTCTGGGATGCGATGAAAAAGAAGTACATAAAGAAAGAAAAAGAAATACAAAAAAAGAACAAACTTTGTAAAATTTTGTTTGTATTATTATAAAAATATGCTGATAGACTTTTTAAATAAAATAAACACAATTAATGAAAATATGTTTGCAGGATTTGACGGAATTATCGAAAGTTTTGGAATGCCTGACTGGTTAGCAGATGCAATTATAGACAGCTTTCATATACTTCCGCTTTTATTTATTGTTTTTGTATTTATTGAGCTTATCGAATATTTCTGTTCTGACAAAATAAATTCTTTTATGAAAAAATCAGAAAAAGCAGCTCCTGTAATTGGAAGTCTTGCTGCAATTCTTCCGCAATGCGGTTTTTCTGTTATAGCAAGTACACTTTATATAAGAAGATTTATAACAAAGGGCACACTTATTGCAATTTATCTTGCAACATCTGATGAAGCAATCCCCATATTACTTGCAGAACCGACGCAGACACACTATGTACTGCCGATAATAGGAATTAAACTCGTTATAGGAATAATTGCAGGATATTTAATCGATTTTATTTTAAAAGATAAAAAGTATATTCCGATAATTGAAGAATCTGATGAAGCTGAAGAAGAAGGATGCTGCTGTCATTCGGTGTCCAACAGAAGAAAAAGGGAATTAATAACTCATCCTCTCAAACATACTTTAAATATTTTTGTATTTATTTTGCTCATCACAATTTTGTTAAACTTTTTAATAGCTGTTTACGCAAAATATTCTGCACTGCATTTAATTCTCGGCAAAGTAAGATTTTTAGAGCCTGTAATAACCGCATTTATCGGCTTAATTCCGAATTGTGCCGTATCGATTGCTCTAACAATGCTGTTAATAAAAGGTTCTATAAGCTTCGGTGCTGTTATCTCAGGTTTGCTGTCCAATGCAGGGCTTGGAATTCTGGTACTTTTCAGACACAGCGAAAATATTAAAGACTCATTAAAAATAATTGGAATACTTTTAGGAATAAGCATTACTGTTGGGATGCTAATACAATTATTTTAAACAAGCTGCCTGTTTAACCTGTTAAATCTTTCAGCAATATCGTCATCGTTTTGGAAATATCTGTCAAATCTTGTTCCCTGATCTTTAGAAACAGATTTTACCAAATCTTTTACAAACTCAAATTGGTCATCACTGTTCCAATAATTAAAATCACGAGCAAGTGATTCTCGATTACGCAGTTTTGATTTAATCAGCTTCATGCCTGTTTTAATCTGTCTTTCGTGCGCACCCATTTGGGTTACATTTGACATTTGGGCAAACGGTGAGCTGTTAATTCTTTCACGAATAATTCTTGTAATTTTGTCATCAAAACTGTAAGCGAGTTTGCCATCTCTTACGGATTCTATAAAATATGCGAAATTTTTTGCGCCTTCTCTTGTAATATGATTTTCGTTATTGGCTTTTGCCAGTTTTATATTAAATTCACCTGCCGTAAGAGGATTGATATCTAATTCTCTCTTATATTTATAATATTCAACGCTGTTATTAAGACCTGCCTGACGGGTTAAATCATCCATTACATCAAGTATTTTGTAAACCTGACCTGTTGTATAAACTTCCGGGAAAGTGTTTTCATTGTTTAAACTTAAAATTCTCTGATCAACATTATCCCAAAGTGCACCTTTATACCTTGCAACATAATATTCATCAGGCGACAATGAACGCTGATCTTTTTCTAAAATTATGTAAGCTTTATCAATATCACTTCCGGGCAAAGCATGTTTTAAACCGACAGAACAGACAGGATCGTAACCTGCCATTAGTACTTTTACATCACTATTTGATGCATTAACAGCATTATTCACAAATTCTTTTTCTATTTTTGCAGATGCTGAATAAATATTAGGGAAGTCAGTTATCCATTTATAAAAATCTACAAATTTACCTTTTAAATATTCGGGAATTCTGTCCAGGAAAGAAAAATTTTCTTGTCTTATCCATTTGTTTTGCGGAAATATATTATCATCAAGTGCCTCATAATATTTAGCATACCTGAAATAATTATATTGAGAATACATATTTTCTGCAGTATTCATAGCATATTGCGGTACTCTTTGTGCTATTCCGTTAAATCCTATTGTCGAACTGTTCGGCTGAACTGCTCCTACTTTCATATAACTATACCTCTATATATATTGTGATTTGTGGTTGTCTGAACCGCCTATTTTTATTAATTGTTTTAAATAATCATTAATTTCTTCTACCTTACTCATATTAACATTATCAGGATAAGCCTGATGATAGGCTTCTGAAAGTTCTATTAATCCTTTTGACTTATGAATAAAAGAATTCATAACTTTAACAGGAAAATGGAATTTTTCAGCGGTAAAATAAGGATGAGCAAAGGCCATAGTAACACTTTCTCCTTTGAAATAATCTATAATATCCTCAAAAGAATTTTCATTATTTAAAATTAATTTGTTATTGACCATGTGCGGTTGATACTTTCTTCTTATATCATTAATTTGTGATGCTTCACCAATATCATTATCTAAAACATGTTTTTCTTTCAAGTGCCATAGTGTCCTATTTTTTACATTAAGCGGCATAATAATTTGTTCATAAAGTTTGTTACTATCCTGCCCATATCTGGATGCATGAATGGTTATGGCGTGTTTTGCCTGAGCATAATTATTCACTGCCCAGTGGGTATTCATCATTAAACACTTTTCATTCATGTTATAAGTTCTTAACATTTCCTGCTTATTAAAATTAGTCAACGGGATAGCTTTTCTAATTTCAGCCAGCATATTATCTATTGTTTCAACACGTTTTGTTTGAAGAATATCCAAGTGTTTTGACAATTTAAAAGGGTCAAAACCGTAAGCCAGCACCTCTGAAATTTCACAAGGGTTAGCAGACTTTGGAGCTTTGTGGGAAAAGCTCAGTTCAACTCCGGGAATAAATCTTACATTTCTGAATTTTTCAGGATTTTTGGCAATAATGCCGAGTGCCTCTTTTACACCTGCAACACTATCATGGTCCGTAATTGAAAACATGAATTTTTTTCCTGTTCTTGCAAACAGCTTGTTTCCGTATTCTGTTATTTCATCAAGAAGATTTCCTACACTGATATTACCGTCAGAATGATTTGTATGCATATGAAAATCAGCCATAAATCCAAAGTTTTTAATGTTTTCGGGAGTATAAACATAGTTCTGCTTCTTAAGTTTTAAAATTTCCGATACAAATTCGGACTTATCCATAACGCACGCAAGTGATTTCGGGTTAATCTTCTCGCCCAGCATTTCAGATACTCCCATTGCAAGAGATTTAAGATAATGGCTGCATTCCCTCACATTTATCTTAGAAGTTTTGTAAATTAAAAGCCCTCCGATTAAAGCACCAAGTGCGATATCTGTTGGAAATTTGACGGCATTATTTACAGGCTTATTTCCTAATTTGGGTGAATAAACCTGCTGTTTCACTGAATTTTGAACAGGCATAACCTTCATATAAACACCATTTGAAACCTATATTTAATTTTACGGAAAACACTGATAATTTTAATTGTTATATTAAGTTATATTACATACAAATCAGGAAATTAACCCCCTTTTGTATTAGTTATTGTAATACATTTTAAAATCATTTGCACAAATATTAAAATTACGTTATATTTAGGATAATGATTTTAAACGAAATCCTTTTAATCGCTTCTATACTTTTAATCTCCGCTATTATTTTTAATAAAATCGGCGGCAAATTCGGAGTTCCCTCACTTGTCATTTTTATTTTGGTAGGTATTCTGGCAGGTTCTGACGGTATTTTGGGTATATATTTCGAGGATTTCACTCTTGCTCAATTTGTTGGAATTGTTGCGATTTCATACATCTTGTTTATGGGCGGCTTGAGTGTAAATATAAAAGAACTTAAACCTGTTGTTGCAGAGGGGAGTGTTCTTGCAACACTCGGTGTATTTGCAACAGGTATTATCGTGGGTTTGTGCAGTTATTTCCTGCTTGACTTGCCGATGCTTGAATGTATGCTTTTGGGAGCAATTATATCTTCAACAGATGCTGCAGCAGTATTTGGGGTATTACGTTCAAAAAATATCAGCCTTGATTACAATTTAAAGCCGCTGCTTGAGTTTGAATCAGGAAGCAACGACCCGATGGCAGTATTTCTAACACTTGGTGTTATAGGGCTCATAACGGGGCAGCTGGACAGCTTAGGTTTGGTATTTGATTTCTTTAAACAAATGCTTTTGGGAATTGCTTTCGGATATTTGATTGCAAGAGGAACCGCGTGGATTATAAACAGAATTCGCCTTGAATACGACAGTTTGTATGTTGTAATTACTCTAGCAAGTGTTTTGTTTACTTATTCATTCATTTCCATAATAGGCGGAAACGGCTTTATCGGAGTATATATCTGCGGATTAGCTCTGGCTTCAATGAAATTCGTTAACAAAAAGACATTAATTAAATTCCATGATGCAGTTGCGTGGCTTATGCAGATTGTAATGTTCTTAATTCTGGGACTTCTTGTAAACTTTAAAGACGGATTTGCTTATACTAAACAAGCATTTTTAATTGCTTTAATTTTAACCTTTGTAGCAAGACCAATTGCAGTATTTTTAACAACATTTCCGTTTAAAAGAAGTTTAAAAGAAAAGCTTATGATATCTTGGGTAGGTTTAAGAGGGGCAGCACCAATTGTTCTTGCGACTTTCCCGCTAACCGAAAACGTTCCGCATGCAATGGAAATCTTCAATATAGTTTTCTTTGTCGTTATCATTTCGGTTTTACTTCAAGGTACAACAATTCCTTATTTTGCAAAACTATTAAAAGTTGATGCACCGCTGGAAGTTAATCACGATTCTGTATTAGAATACGGCGGAAAAGATTCCAACAATAAAATGATAGAATTTACGGTAGCAGATAATGCAGAAGCAGCAGGAAAGCAGTTATTTGAACTTAATCTTCCTCAGGGAGCACTTGTAAGCTTAATATATAAAAACGGCGAATATATTATCCCGACAGGAAGCACAACTATTGAACCCTGCGACGTTTTATTTGTTCTTATGGATAAAACAAAAGAAACACAGGTTAGGAAAATTATCTGCACCGAAAAAAACGAAGAAGCTTAATTACCTCATAGCCTTTACAACTCTGAAAACAGTTTCGATTTCTTGAGGCGTTAAACTGGGAAGTTTTTCAATAATATATTCAATCTTTTGAGTATCATCATATTTAAGATGTTCGAAATCAAAAAGTTCAGGTAATTTAACTTTAAGAGCATCTGCAATATCAATCAAACATTTAGACGGAAAAGTTGCTCCACATTCAGCATTGCTAATTGTTCTAATATCAATATTAGCAATTTCAGCAAGTTGTTCTTGTGTCATATTCAATTCTTGACGCAATTCTTTTATTCTTATGCCTAATAATTTTCTTAAATCTTTCATATGCTCTATGTTAAAGATTAATCGGTTATTTAAACAAAATAAACGAAAATAATTAGTATTTTATTCAGTATATTACTAAAAATATGATATAATATTTGCAATGAATAAATCTGAAATATTTTTTGATTCTAAAAGCATAAAACTTACAAATAAACAAAAAAACATAATACTTGCACTTGCACAAGGTAAAACGTTAAAACTTACGGCACAAGAACTTAGTTTGAAATATGACAATTTTACCAAACAAACACAGAATTTGTATAAGAAATTTAATGTCCATAATAGAAAAGAACTTATTCTGAAAGCCGTACAACAAGGAATTATTTCGTCTAAAAACGTATCAAAATCATTTAAAAAACGGTTTACAAAATTTCCCAAGAATTCTTTTTCGACCGCCCTTCTAAACACACGAGAAAAACAATACCTGCAATTAGCCGCACAAGGTTTTACAAAAGAACAGATTATAAAAGAAATGAATATTTTAAATATGAATTTTTGTAATTATATTATTTATGAAATTTGCAATAAACTTAATGCAAAAAATATTACTAATTCAGTATACATAGCTATGCATAATAAACTCATATAAAAATTATTACTAATTTTTACATATCCGAATTAGGTTGAAACAGCTATAAATAAACTGATTTGCCTGTTTAATCTTATAAAAAATAGGTAAAAAACAGGAGCAAAAAAAACATAATTATATTAAATATA
>UNSJ01000008.1 GCA_900548405.1 Candidatus Gastranaerophilales bacterium
TGCGTGTCGAAAGCTCAACGCTTCCGCTACTCCAGCCTCAGCTCACTCGCGCTACGAACAACCGGAGTATCCGCATTTAAGACAAATGAAACATCCTTCTGCCATCTGAATTTCGTTTCCGCATTCAGGACATTTTACTGTTTTGATTTCGCCAGTGGGCTCTTCTGTGATTTCTTCTACAGTCGCTTCAACTTTAGCTTCTTCTGTTTTCTTTTTGTCGTCTAGGTTCATAGGCTGGAACTGACGTGAATTATTTCTGTATACTGTGATACCTTTCAAGTTATTTTCATAAGCCAGGATATAAGCTTCTTCAATATCTTTACGTGTAGCATGTTCTTCAAAGTTAACTGTTTTAGATACAGCGTTATCAGTGTGAAGCTGGAATGCAGCCTGCATCTTAACGTGCCAGTAAGGTGATACGTCGTGAGCTGTTACAAAAATATGTTTAACTTCATTTGAAACACCGTCAACATGAGCAATTGAACCTGTTTTTGCAATTTTTGACATCAATTCATCTGAATAGATACCATGTTTTTCAGCATAATCTTTGAAAATTGGGTTGACTTCGAACATTTCGGTTCCGTCCATAATCAATCTTGAGAATACAAGACCGAATAAAGGTTCAACACCGCCTGAAGCTGATGCTATCATTGAAATTGTACCTGTCGGCGCAATACATGTAGTTGTTGCATTTCTGATACCGAATTTTTCAATTTGTTCATCAAGTTCTTTCCATTGTTCATCAGAAATTTTACCTGCTGATTTACCTTTGTATTTATTGTACAAGAAGTTTTTACCGTCGTAGATACTTCCTTTGAAGTTGTTGAATTTTCCTCTTTCTTTTGAAAGTTCAATTGACTCGCATTTAGATTCATAGTCAATAAATTCCATAATCTGACCTGCAAGTTTAGTACCTTCTTCTGATGCATAAGACAAACCTAATTTCATAAGCATGTCAGCCCATCCCATTACACCAAGACCGATTTTTCTGTTGTTTTGAACCATTTCGGATATTTGAGGCAACGGATAGTTGTTAACAGCAATTACGTTATCTAAGAAACGGATTGCAGTTCTTGTTGTATCTGCAAGTAAATCCCAGTTGATTACGCCGTTGTCAACCATTCTTCCAAGGTTGATTGAACCTAAGTTACATGCTTCATAAGAAAGAAGCGGGACTTCACCGCAAGGGTTTGTAGATTCGATTGGACCTACAAGAGGAGTAGGGTTATCAGCATTCATTTTGTCAATGAAAACAATACCCGGCTCACCGTTTCTCCAGGCTCCGTCAACAATCATATCAAATACTTTTTTAGCACTTAATTTGCCTGCAACGGTGTTGTTTTGCGGGTTAATTAATTCATAATCCGTTCCTGCTTTTAAAGCTTCCATGAATTTATCTGTGACTGCAACAGAAATATTAAAGTTATTTAATTTATTGTTATCGCTTTTGCATTCGATAAAGTCTAAAATATCAGGGTGGTCTACTCTTAAGATACCCATATTAGCACCGCGTCTTGTTCCGCCTTGTTTAACAGCTTCAGTTGCAGCGTTAAATACTTCCATAAATGAAACAGGACCTGATGAAACACCCATAGTAGAGCGGACAACGCTGTTTTTAGGTCTTAATTTTGAGAAAGAAAAACCTGTACCGCCGCCTGATTTGTGGATTAAAGCAGTATTTTTAACTGTTTCAAAAATACCTTCAAGGCTGTCTTCTACCGGAAGAACAAAGCAAGCTGCCAATTGTCCCAATTCTCTGCCTGCATTCATTAAAGTTGGTGAGTTTGGCATAAAGTAGCAGTTAGTAATAGCTTTGTAAAATCTTTCAGTTAATTTATCAACATCAGCTTGAGATTTTCCGAATTTTAAATCTCCTGATGCGATACTGCTTGCAACACGTCTGAACATATCAGCAGGTGTTTCTGTACAATTTCCTTCTTTATCTCTTTTAAGATATCTCTTTTCAAGAACCTTAATTGCGTTTTCCGATAAACTTAATTTTTCCATACATGTGGTGTCTGTCACATTAACCTCCCCTTACGATTTATATTAATATTATAGTCAATTTTTCATGTCTGTTCAACAATGATACATCAATTTACAATGAGCATGGGTAAGACTGTTACAAAACTTTTACGAAACGTTACAGGAATTTATCCATATGGCTATGTTTGTAATATAATATAATTCGAGGTACCAAATTTGAAACATTCAAAACTTACAGCCCTAATATTTATAGCATTGATTTTAGGTGTTATCGTAGGTCACTTTGCCCCTGACTTCGCGGTTAAAATGAAACCTTTTGCGGTCATATTTTTAAGAATGGTGAAGATGATTATTGCACCTTTGCTTTTTGCAACCCTTGTTGTGGGTATAGCAGGTCACGGTGATGCAAAAAGTCTTGGCAAAATAGGTCTTAAAACAATTATTTATTTTGAGATTGTAACAACGCTTGCTCTTATTATCGGTTTGACTATGGCTAATATTTTCAAACCCGGTGTAGGATTTGTAACAGGAAGTACTCCTCACGCATTGCATATGCAGGAGGCAGGTCTGATGGCTGCAACACAGGCGCATACATCTGTAAGTGAAATGGTTACAAGTATTTTCCCGACGAGCATAATTGATGCAATGGCACAGGGAAATCTTTTGCAAATAGTTGTGTTTTCAATATTCTTTGCGCTTGCAATAGTTGCTGTTGGAAAATCGGCAAAACCTGTATTAGATATATTAAATTCTGTTTCTCAGATAATGTTTAAATTTACCGAATATGTAATGTACTTTGCTCCGTTAGGTATATTTGGTGCTATTGCTTCAACAATCGGTGCAAACGGGTTATCTGTTTTGAAAAGTTATTTCAAGGTAATCGGTGCATTGTATGTTGCACTTGCTGTTTTTGTACTTTTGGTGCTGATTATTGCGTGTAAAATTGTAAAAATATCGTTCAGAAACCTTTTAAGAGCTTTGCAGGAACCTGCTTTGCTTGCGTTTACAACTGCAAGTTCGGAAGCAGCTTTTCCTAAGGCAATGGAGATTATGGAGCGTTTTGGTGTGCCAAAAAATATTGTAGGGTTTGTAATGCCTACCGGTTATACTTTTAATCTTGACGGAAGTACTTTATACCTTGCAATGGCAGTTATATTTTCATCACAAATTGTAGGTATAAATCTTGATTTAAACCAGCAGATTGTTATAATGTTAGCATTAATGCTTACAAGTAAAGGAATTGCAGGAGTTCCGAGAGTATCTTTGATTGTTCTTGCAGGTACTCTGGCAAGCTTTAATATTCCTATTCTCGGAGTCGCAATACTTTTGGGTATTGACCAAATCCTTGATATGGGAAGAACAACTGTTAACCTTGTGGGTAATTGCGTTGCAACCGTTGTTATTGCACGCTGGGAAAAAGAATTTGATTACAATAAAATGGCAGAATTTGTAAGGCTTTCAAAAGAAGAAAGTCTTGGAAACGATATACAGCAAAGACTAGGAAAAATAAAAGAAGGATAATTTAGTATGAGTAACGAAACAAGTGTAAAAACTGAGTATAAAGAAACTCTAAACTTGCCTCAAACTACTTTAGCGATGAGAGCAAACGCTACTGTGAGAGAACTTGAAATTCAAAAGTTCTGGGAAGAACATGATATTTATAATAAAATTATTAACAGCCGCGACAAAGCAAATAAATTTATCTTGCACGACGGTCCTCCGTATTTGAGTTCTGAAAAAATTCACGTAGGTACAGCTCTTAATAAAATCCTTAAAGATATTTTATTGAAATATAAAGCACAGGCAGGATATTATACACCGTATGTTCCCGGATATGACGGACATGGTCTGCCTATTGAGAACGCTGTTGTTAAAAATATTAAAGGCGGCAGAAACGCTTTAACTCCTGTTGAATTAAGACAAAAATGCCGTGAATTTGCGCATAAAAACCTTAAAGGTCAGGAAAGTGAATTTAAACGTCTTGGTGTTCTTGGTGATTGGGAGCATCCTTATTTGACTATTGACCCTGAATTTGAAGCTGAACAGGTTAGAGTGTTCGGCGATATGTACAAAAAGGGCTATGTTGAAAAAGGGCTGAAACCAGTTTACTGGTGCGCATCTTGCGAAACTGCTCTTGCAGAAGCGGAAGTTGAATATGCTGATCATACTTCAACTTCAATTTATGTAAGGTTTAAGTTTGATGATGAGTCTGCGAAAAAAATTAATAACCTTGTTCCTGCAACTGAAGGCAAAGATATTTACTCGGTTATTTGGACAACAACTCCTTGGACAATTCCTTCAAACATGGCAATAAGCGTACATCCGAGATTTGAATATACTTTCTTTGAAAAAGACGGTGATGTTTATATCGCTGCTCAAGAGCTGCTTGCAAGCTTCTTGAAAGATGTTGAGTGGGAAGAAAGTGACATAAAAGTTTTAGGTTCTTGCAAAGGTCAGGATTTGGAACTTTTGAATACTAAACATCCGCTTGTTGACAGAAAATCTCCGTTAATTTTAGGCGAGCACGTTACGCTTGAAGCAGGTACAGGTTCTGTTCACACAGCTCCGGGACACGGTCTTGAGGACTATGAAGTCGGATGCAGATACGGTATTGAAGTATTTTCACCTTTAGACAGCAGAGGTGTTTGGACCGAATCGGTTCAGGATAAGGATTTGGAAGGCGTTCCTTACTACAAAGGAAATGCTATCGTTATTGAAAAGCTTAAAAATTGCGGAGCTTTGCTTGCTCAGCAAGATATTCAGCACAGCTATCCTCACTGCTGGAGATGTAAAAATCCTGTAATTTACAGAGCTACACCTCAGTGGTTTGTTAAGGTTGAAAAATTCAGAGAAAAAACTCTTGAAGAAATTAAAATAGTAAAATGGATTCCTGCAAGCGGCGAAGCAAGAATTTCTAACATGGTTGCAGGACGTACAGACTGGTGTATTTCACGTCAGCGTGCGTGGGGCGTTCCTATTCCGGTATTCTACTGCGAGGACTGCGGAGAGGTTATCGTAACAGACGAAACAATTGAACATGTTGCACGTATAGTTGAGAAAGAAAGCTCTGACGCTTGGGTTAAATATTCAGCAGAAGAATTACTGCCTAAAGGGTTTAAATGTCCTAAATGCGGAAAAAATCATTTCCGTAAAGAAAACGATATTATGGATGTTTGGTTTGATTCAGGTGTAACCTGGCGTGCTGTTGTTGAAAAACGTTCCGATGAACTCGGTACAACTCCTGTTGAAATGTATTTGGAGGGTTCCGATCAGCACAGAGGATGGTTCCAGTCATCACTTCTTACATCAGTTGCAGTTGAAGGCAAAGCGCCTTATAAATCTGTTCTTACACACGGATTTGTGTTCGGTGAGGACGGGAGAAAAATGTCTAAGTCTTTAGGAAACTACATCAGACCTGATGAAATTATCAAGACTTATGGGGCTGATATCTTAAGATTGTGGGCTGCATCAGTTGATTACAGAAACGATACAAAAATTGGTAACAACATTATTAAACAGCTTGCGGAAATCTTTAAGAAAACAAGAAATACGTCAAGATTTTTGGTTGGCAACTTGTTTGACTTTAATCCTGCTGTTGATTATGTAAAATACGAAGATTTAAAAGCAATTGATAAATTTGCATTACACAAACTTAACCAGCTGATTGTAAGTGTTACGGAGGCTTTTGATAACTATGAATTCTACAAGTACTTCCAGCAATTGCAAAACTTTGCGGCAGTTGATTTAAGTTCATTCTACCTTGATATTGTTAAAGACAGATTGTATACAGCAGGCAAAAAATCGCTTTCACGCCGTGCTTGCCAGACTGTTTTGTATGAAATATTGCAAACGCTTGTAAGAATGCTTGTTCCTGTAATGCCGCATCAGGCAGAAGATATTTGGATGAGTGTTCCTGAATGTCAGAAAAACGGTTTAGAAAGTATATTGCTTTCCGATTGGGTAAAATCAAAACCTGAATGGAATAATGAGCAATTAGAAGCAGATTTCTCTCAAATCTTAAAAGTTAGAGAAGTTGTTACACGTGCAATAGAGCCTTTGCGTGCTGATAAAAAAGTTGGAAGCTCATTAGAGGTTGCTGTTTATATTAAGTCTGACAATAACAGTGTATTAAAAGCAAATGAAGATGAACTTTGCAATATATTTATCACATCTCAGGCAATCTTAGCTGATGAAAAACCTGAAAATGTATTAAATGAACACACAGAAGAAGGTTATACTGTTTGGGTTACAAAGGCAGAGGGTGAAAAATGCAGCCGCTGCTGGAAATATCGCAAACTCGATGATAACGGAATTTGTGATGAATGCGAAGAAGCAGTAAAATAAAGCATTAATTTAAAGATAAATAAAAAGGATAACAAAATTATGTTATCCTTTTTATTATTACGATTTGTTAACAATCTATATTTTTATCTAAAGATTTAATCTTAAAATGCCGTAACCATGAATACAAGTACTATTTTGAAAGGAAATTAGCTTTCAAGCACAAACTTAAAGCTTACACCAAAACCTAAAGAAAGGGTAAAAATATGGGAATGGCAGCAGGACAAGCTAGACTTTTAAGTATAACAGCAAGATTGACCAATAATGAAAATACAGGTCAAAGTGTTTCCTATTCAAAACAAAGATTAGCTGACCAGACACAACAAATTACAAATGAATACAACGAAGCATTGGAAGCTACAAAATTGACAGTACTTACAGGATTTAACGGTGCTGAAGCAAATTATACAGATATTTCCTATAATTTGATGACAGGTTTGCAAATGGCTGACAGTACCAAACAATATATCGTTACAGATGCTAAAGGTAAAATTTTGGTTACAAACGATATTGCAAAAGCTTATGAAAAATCCAACGGCAATTATAATATGTTCCTTGCAAATCTTACAGGTGCAACAACGTCCAAAGGCGGTAAAGCTTATTCTCAAGCTGATATTACCGTAAGCAAAGCTAATGAAAAATGGGTAAAACTTGATGCCGATGGTAAGCCAGTAGAAGCAGCAGCCGGTGAAGCAGGTGCTTATGATAACAATTCGGATACTGTAGCTGCAAAACAAAAGATTCACGATGCTTGGGACAAATACTTCTCAACAGTTGGTATAAATCTGGGTGATAATGAACACGATTTTGGATTCAGCTGGACAGAAACTTATACGCTGGATGAAGACGGTAATAAAGTTTACAGTATCGGTGACGGTTATGCGGGATATGCAAGAACAGATGAAAACGGAGATTATATAAAGGATGCATCAGGTAATATAATTTATGACCCTATTAATTACGAAGGTACAACTGATGAGCAGCGTGAATTATATGATTATGCAATGGCTTTAACAGAAGCTTATTTAAGAGTTAATACAGGCGATGAAACCGTTCCGTTTAAAGTTGAGTACAACGCTGATAATTACAATACTGCAGCTAATGCGGAAAATAAAACTGATTTTACATACTACAAAAATATTTTTAATAAAATGCAATCAAGCGGTTACTTTACTTATACAAATAAACCCGGTGAAGCTGATGAAAATCATATTTATGCGGATGTGGGAACAGGAACAGCAGGCAATGTTCAAAAATCTCCTCTTGCAGATAATGTTGCTTTTGAAGAAGCTTTAAGAAACGGTACTTTGAGATTGGAATACTACTCTACAACCGATAGAGCATTTAAATCAACTACTATTTCAGATGACTCTTGTATTCAAGAAGTAGCTGATGAAAGAGCTATTGCAAGAGCAGAATCTAAATATACTCAAGATATGACTGATTTAGAAAATAAAGACAAAAAATTAGACCTTGAATTAAAACGACTTGATACAGAACACAGCGCATTGCAAACCGAATATGATTCTGTAAAATCCGTAGTAGATAAAAACGTAGAATCTTCATTTAAAATATTCTCATAAAAAATAACCTATAAAAAAACAGAACCATAAATATTATGGTTCTGTTTTTATTTTGTCGAATTCTGTATGAAATTCTATTCTTTTGCTGTAACGCCTGATTTTTCGATAATTTCTTTTTCGATGTTAGCAGGAACTTGTTCATAGCATTTGAATTCCATTGAGAAAGTTCCGCGACCTTGAGTTTTTGAACGGATATCAGTTGCATAACCGAACATTTCTCCAAGAGGAACAATCGCATTGATTTTTTGAATTCCGGTTCCTTCAATGATTTCCATACCTTCAACACGACCGCGTCGAGATGAAATATCACCGATAATATCGCCTGTATTTTCTTCAGGAACTTCGATTTCAACTTTCATCATAGGTTCAAGGATACAAGGTTTAGCTTTTCTTACACCTTCTTTAATCGCCATAGAACCTGCGATTTTGAACGCCATTTCTGAAGAGTCAACATCGTGGTAAGAACCATCGTAAAGTTCAACTTTAACGTCTATCATAGGGAAGCCTGCAAGGATACCGCCTTCAAGAGCTTCTTCCATACCTTTTCTTGCAGGTTCAATGTATTCTTTCGGAATAGCACCACCGACGATTTTGTTTTCAAATACAAATCCAGCATTTTCTTCAGCCGGAGCAATTCTGATTTTAACGTGACCGTATTGACCTTTACCACCTGACTGACGGATGAATTTAGAATCCTGATCAGATGTTCCGCGAATTGTTTCTCTGTATGCAACTTGAGGTTTACCTACGTTAGCATCAACTTTGAATTCTCTCATAAGACGGTCAACAATGATATCAAGGTGAAGTTCACCCATACCTGAAATGATTGTTTGACCTGTTTCTGTATCAGATTTTACACGGAATGAAGGATCTTCTTCAGCAAGTTTTTGAAGAGCGATACCCATTTTATCCTGGTCAGCTTTTGTTTTAGGTTCAATAGCAACTGAAATTACAGGTTCAGGGAAAGTCATTCTTTCCAAGATAATAGGTGCTTTTTCATCACATAATGTATCACCTGTAGTAGTATCTTTTAAACCAACAGCTGCACAGATGTCGCCTGCATAAACTTCTTCGATTTCATTTCTTTGGTCAGCTTGCATTTGAACAAGTCTTGAAATACGTTCTTTTTTGCCTGTTGTAGAGTTAAGAACATAAGAACCTGCTGTCAATTTACCTGAGTAAACACGTAAGAATGTTAAACGACCTACATAAGGATCTGTCATAACTTTGAATGATAAAGCTGAGAATGGTTCTTCGTCAGAAGAATGTCTTTCAACTTTAGAACCGTCTTCCAATTCACCTTCAATAGCTTTTACATCAACAGGAGAAGGCATTAATTCAACAACTGAATCCAATAGTAATTGAACACCTTTGTTTTTAAATGCTGTACCGCAAGTTACAGGAACGATTTTGTTTTCGCAAACAGCTTTTCTCAAACCTGCTTTTAATTCTTCTACTGTTAAAGATTCAGGATCTTCAAAGTATTTTTCCATTAATGTATCATCAGTTTCAGCGATAGCTTCAACAAGAGCTTCTCTGTATTCTTTAGCTTTATCAAGCAAATCAGCAGGAATTTCTTCTTCTCTGATGTCTGTACCTAAGTCATTTGTATAAATTTCAGCTTTCATTGTAAATAAGTCAATTAAGCCTGTGAATTTATCTTCAGCACCGATAGGTAATCTGATAGGGTGAGCATTACCGCCTAAACGGTTTCTAACTTGTTCTACAACTCTGTAAAAGTTAGCACCTGTTCTATCCATTTTGTTAACAAAAACCATACGAGGAACTTCGTAACGGTTTGCTTGTCTCCAAACTGTTTCAGATTGAGATTGAACACCGCCAACAGCACAGAATACTGCAACAACGCCGTCTAATACACGTAATGAACGTTCAACTTCGATTGTAAAGTCAACGTGGCCCGGTGTGTCGATTACGTTAATTTGGTGACCTTTCCAATATGAAGTAACAGCCGCAGATTGGATTGTAATACCTCTTTCACGTTCTTGTTCCATAAAGTCTGTTACAGCAGCACCATCGTGAACTTCACCGATTTTATGAGTTTTACCTGTGTAAAACAAGATACGTTCAGTTGTAGTGGTTTTACCGGCATCGATGTGAGCGGCAATACCAATGTTTCTGATTTTTTCTAATGGAGTTTTTCTAGCCATTTCTTTGTTTTCCTTTTTATATTGTGTACATCGCTATTATAATTTTTAGCCTCATTAAAATTATCACACAAACATATATTTTTACAAAACATATTTATTGTAATTTTAAATATTTGCAATATAATTAGGATTATGGAAACATTGGAAAAAGATTTACAAATAACCGAAACAGTAAAACAAACTAAGTTGCAGCATATTGCAATTATAATGGACGGAAACCGCCGCTGGGCGCGTGAAAGAAACCTTCCTTCGGCAGTCGGGCATAAAAAGGGTGTAGATGCGCTTAAGACTACACTAAGAGCTTGTAAAGATTTTGGTATTAAATATCTAACAGTTTATGCTTTTTCTACCGAAAACTGGAACAGGAAAAAAGAAGAAGTAGAATTTTTAATGGAGCTTCTGGCATTAACCATTCAAAACGAACTGCAGGAAATGCATTCAGAAGGTGTGGTTATAAAATTTATAGGTGATTTGACGAGGTTAAATCAAAAGCTTCAAAAAATCTTAAATAATGCAATGGAGGTTACAAAAAATAATACTGGAGTTAATTTCCAGATTGCATTTAATTACGGCGCAAGAGATGAAATTGTTAATGCTGTGAAATCTATTGCAACAGAAGGAATCAAGCCTGACGACATCACAGAAGAAGTTATTAGTGAACATCTTTATACAAAAGGTATTCCTGACCCTGACTTGTTGATTAGAACAGGCGGTGAAAAAAGAATTTCAAACTATCTTTTATGGCAGATAGCATATGCTGAAATTCTTGTAACTAAGCAGTATTGGCCCGAATTTAACAGAGAATCTTTAGCTGATGCGGTTGAAGAATTTCATAATCGTCAAAGAAGATTTGGAAAGTAATAATATGAAAATAGTTTTTGCTACGGGTAATCCTCATAAATTAAAGGAAATTCAGGAGATTGCAGGTGACGGCGATATTGAATTTGTATTGCCCGCAGAAGGTTTTAACCCTGTTGAAGACGGCGAAACATTTGAGGAAAACTCTTTGATTAAGGCGCGTGAAGCTGCAAAATTGAGCGGAAACTATTCACTCGCTGATGATTCGGGGTTATGCGTTGATGCTTTGAGTGGAGCACCAGGTATCCATTCAGCACGTTATGCAGATACTGCGCAAGCAAGAATAGACAAGTTGTTAAATGCACTTGATGACTGTGAAAACAGAAGTGCAAAGTTTGTCTGTGCTATGACACTTGTTGACGGGCAAGGAAATTTGATTTATAAGACAAGAGGCGAGTGCAGTGGAGAAATTTCAAGAAAACAGTCAGGCACAAACGGGTTTGGGTATGATCCTGTATTTTTGGTTGAAAAAAATAGAACAATGGCTGAAATGTCTGAAGATGAGAAAAATTTAGTTTCACATCGGGGCAAAGCTTTAAGGGATGTTATAAAGTTTATAAAAAGTGAATTAATGTAGTTTAGAAATCCTCTTGTTGCAATAGTTTTAGAAGTATTTGTATAGTCGGGTAATTTTAAATAAAATTTGTTGACATGGGCATGAATTGATTATACAATTGTTGTAAAAACAACATAATTTTTATTAAAATATATATTTATATCAGACGAGGGAGACAAAATGAAAAAAAATATTATAATACTACTGTCTATAATTGTAGCTGCTGTTGTGCTGCGCTTCGGATTTTCAAAGTTCGGCGAGATTATGCAGAATAAATCAAGGATGAACAGACCTGCTCCTACTGTTTCGGCAGTTGAGGTTCAGAATGAAAATGTAATTAGGAACTTTGAAGCTCCCGGACGTGTTGTATCAAAATACAGAGTTGATGTTCTTGCACGTATTTCAGGATATTTACAAAAAAGTTACTTCAAAGAAGGTGATTATGTAAAAGAAGGTCAGGTATTGTTTCAAATAGAGCCTACCGAGTATTCAAATGCAGCAAACGTTGCGGAAGCTAATGTTAAAAACTTAAGTGCGCAGCTGACTTATGCCGAAAAGCAATTGGCGCGTGCCGCTGAACTTGTTAAAAAAGATTATATTGCTAAAGCACAATATGACCAGATGCTTTCACAAAGAGATTCATTAAAGGCACAGCTTGCTTCTGCGCAGTCTTCTTATAACGATGCCAACAGAAATTTTGGTTACACAATGGTAAAATCGCCTGTTGACGGAAAAGTAGGTATTATTACGGTAACAGTCGGTAACTACGTTTCTCCATCAAGCGGTGCACTTACAACCATTAACAGTACAAATCCTATTTACGTAACATTTCCTCTTGACTCTGCTGATTTTCAGTCTTTGGCTAATTCAGACAAAGAAGATAATAAGAACAGAAAAGTTGAAATCTTATTAAATAATGGTGCAAAGTATTCACTGACAGGTGTTCAAGATTTTCAGGATAACAAAGTTGATGTTTCAACAGGTACGGTTACTATGAGAGCAACTTTTGCTAATCCTAACAACGAACTTATTCACGGTGAATTTGTTACTGTAAAACTTTATGCTAACAGACCCGTTGAGGTGCCTGTGGTTCCTGTAACTGCCGTTCTTGAAAATCAGGCAGGCAAGTATGTATATAAACTTGATGAAAACGACATTCCTCAGCTTGTTTATGTTAAAACAAGCGGTCAAAGCGGAGATAAATGGATTATTTCTGACGGCGTTGTTAAAGGTGACAGAATACTTATAGAAGGTTTGCAAAAAGTTATACCCGGTAAACCTGTTAAAATTGTTTCGCAAGAAGAAATGGCAAAAATTAAAAAAGAACAAGTTACTGAAAATAAAGGTAACGAAGCCCCTAAAAAATAATTTTGAATAAAGGAAAATAAAATGACCGAACAAAATAACGGAAACATATTTATAAAACGTCCGAAGCTGGCGATTGTAATATCTTTGGCTATTATGCTTGCAGGGATATTAATGATTAATACACTTCCTTTGGAAGAATATCCGTCGATTACTCCTCCTCAGGTTGTTGTAACGGCAACTTATGCAGGTGCAAGTTCTGACGTTGTACAGGACACGATTGCAGCTCCTGTCGAAGCTCAATTGAACGGTGTTGAAGATATGATTTATATGTCTTCAACTTCCCAAAACGGACAATATCAGCTGACTTTATATTTTAATATCGGTTCAGACCCTGATATGGCTGTTGTTAACGTTCAAAACCAGCTTCAATTGGTTACCCCCCGTCTGCCAGAGGAGGTTAGGCGTTATGGTTTATCCGTTAAAAAGTCAACGGGCGGTCCTGGTTTAATGATGATTTCAGTAAACTCCCCGACTCACGCTTATGATTCATTGTATATTGCAAACTATGCATCTATTTATATTAAAGATGAACTCGCGCGTATTAAAGGTGTAGGTAAAGTTGCAGTATTCGGCTCATCGGATTATTCAATGCGGATATGGCTTGATGCAACAAAAATGGCTAATTTGGGAGTGTCTGTTGCAGAGGTAAACACTGCAATTCAATCACAAAACACACAGGTTCCTGCAGGCGACTTGGGTGTGGAACCTATGAAAAATAAACAGATGATTAAGCTTACTATGAGAACTAAAGGCCGTTTAAAAGATGTTTCCGAATTCGAAAATATAATTGTTCGTTCAAAAGCTGACGGTTCTCAAATTAAGCTTAAAGATATTGCAAGAGTTGAACTCGGTGCAGAGAGTTATTCATTCTTCTCTCGTATCGGCGGTAAGGATTCTGCAATCATTTCAGTAAGCCAATTGCCTGAAGCTAATGCGATTGATCTTTCAAATAAAATACGAAAAAAGATGCAAGAGTTAAGCAAAAGTTTTCCTCAAGGTATTGAATATAAGATCCAGCGTGATGAAACAGAATTCGTTCGTGAGTCTATCAAAGAAGTAATCAGTGCAATAGGACTTGCTATTCTGCTTGTCGGTTTGGTTACTTACCTGTTTTTAGGAAGCGGCAGAGCGGCTTTAATTCCTTTTGCAGCGATTCCTGTTTCACTTATCGGTGTATTTATATTTATGAATATACTCGGTTTTTCTATTAACCTTTTGATTTTATTCGGGTTGGTTCTGGCAGTAGGTTTGGTAGTTGACGATGCGATTGTTGTACTTGAAAATACACAAAGACACATTCAAGAGGGAAAAGATCCTGTTGAAGCAACAGAAATTACGATGAAAGAGGTATTTGGCGCCGTACTTGCAACATCACTTGTATTGATGGCGGTATTTGTGCCTGTGTCTTTTATGTCAGGTATCACAGGTCAAATGTTCAGACAGTTTGCATTGTGTATTGCTTCATCAATCGGTCTTTCTACATTGGTTGCCTTAACACTTGCTCCTGCCTTATGTGCGATGATTTTAAAATCAGGTGAAGAAAAAGCCGATTTTGAATTTATTCAAAAATTTGATGACTGGTTTAACGGAATAAGGGATAAATATCTTGAAGGTGTAAATATATTTATTAATTCACATGTTATAACAATAATTTTATTTGTTGTAATACTTTTGTTTATTTCCATTATGTTCTATATGATTCCAAAAGGCTTTTTGCCAACGGAAGATAAAGGTGCAGTATTTGCTCAAATTCAGCTTCCGGATGGTTCATCAGCCTCAAGGACTGATATGGTAGCAAACGAAGTTGAAGACAGAATATTAAAGATTGACGGTGTGGAAACAACAATTAACCTTGTAGGATTTTCAGGTGAAAATACTGCACTGATTGTTGCGCAGCTGACTGATTGGTCAAAACGTAAAAGCAAAGACCTTTCGATGCAGAGCATATTAGGTAAAATACAAAAAGAATTTGCTAATTATCCGTCTGCGACAATTGCCGCATTCTCTCCTCCTTCTATTTCAGGTTTAGGTATGTTCGGCGGTTTTGAATATCAACTTTTGGACAAAGGCGACAGAAGCCCTCAGGAACTTTATGATGAAGCTCAAAAACTTATGGCTGCTGCAAATAAAGATTCGGCATTCCAATTAGTCTATACATCATTTACGGCAAACCTGCCTCAGTTGATGATAAATGTAGACGAGGATAAAGCATTGGCTCAAGGTGTTCAAATTTCTGAAATTTATAACGCATTATCAGGATATTTTGGTAAATCATATGTCAATGACTTTAACAAATACGGACGTGTTTATCGTGTGTATTTACAGGCTGATTCTGAATATAGAGAAAAGCCCGGTGATATTAACAAAATATACGTAAAAAATAATCAGGGAACTATGGTTCCTTTATCATCCGTTGTATCTGTTAAAAATATTGTAGGACCTTACAGTTTGACAAGGTTTAATATGTATCCTGCAATTACTATCAACGGTCAATCAAGACCCGGTGTAAGTTCAGGACAGGCTATGTCAGCTATGGAATCTATATCAAAAGAAGTCTTACCTCGTGATATGGGTTATGCTTGGTCAGGAAGTTCATTACAGGAAAAAGAATCAAGCGGACAAATAGGACCTATCCTGGCAATGTCACTGGTATTCATTTATCTGTTCCTTGTAGGACTGTATGAAAGCTGGATGCTTCCAATAGCAGTACTGTTGATTTCTCCTGTTGCATTGGTAGGGGCTTTGTTCTTCCAATACATATCCGGATATTCACTGGACTTGTATTCTCAAATAGGTTTGGTTATGTTGATAGGTTTGTCAACTAAGCAGGCAATTTTGATTATTGAGTTCGCAAAAGATGCCCATCAAAACGGAATGGGTATAAAAGAAGCGGCAATGCAGGCGGCTAAATTAAGATTTAGAGCCGTAATGATGACAAACATTGCATTTATCTTAGGCTTGCTGCCTTTGGTGTTTGCAAGCGGAGCAGGTGCCGCAAGCCGTAACTCCGTTGGTATGACGGTATTTGGCGGTATGATGGCTGTTGCTTTCATTGGTACTTTCTTAGTGCCAGCATTCTTTGTAATGATTGAAGACTTAAAAGTTTATACGGCTAAAAAGTTCAAAAAAAAGGATAACTAAATGTTAAAGAAAATAATATTATTAAGTTTAATAATAGGATTAAATACTGTAAAGGCTTGTTCACAGGATATAGGCAATACAGTAAATGAAAAAGAATATCCTCATGCAGAGGCTGTACTTCCAAAAACTAATGAAAAAGCAGATTTTGTAATTGAAGGTTCTGTTGAAAAAAATATTGATATGACACTGGAAAGATGCATTGAACTCGCATTGGGAAACAACCCTCAAATAAATGCTGCTTTTCACGATATATTAGCTTCAGATTCAAGAATAAAACAGGTTTGGTCAAATTATTTCCCGCAATTAAGCTGGCAGACAGGTTATACAAGAATTCGTCAATTGCAATTGTCTGATGCCTTAGGAAAAAACCTGACTTTTAACTACTTCATTTTGGGACAAATTACATTTCAGCAGATGCTATATGATTTCGGGGTAACTCAAAATCAGGCAACAATTAAGCGTTTAGATTACGAGTCATACAAGACTACTCTGGGTGCAACAATTAACGATGTTATTTATCAGACAAAGGATGCATATTACAATCTTTTGCTTGCCTTTGAAAGCAAAAAAGTTGCAGAAGATACTGTGAACAAATTCGAAATGTTTTATAATCAAGCAAAAGCATTTTATGAAATTGGTATGAATCCTAAAGTTGACGTTACTATTGCGGAAGTAAATTTAAGTAATGCTAAATTGCAGCTTATTCAGGCTGACAATGCTGTAAATCTGGCAATAGCAAGATTAAATAATATAATGGGTGTGCCATTTATTGATAAGTATAACGTTCAAGAAAGACTTCAATATCAACCTGTTGATATAACATTTAACAAAGCCGTTGATATTGCCAGAGAAGCAAGACCTGAGTTAAAGCTTGCAGAATTAAAGGTTGAAAGTGCTAATCAAACATTGAAACTCGTTAAAAAATCATATTTCCCGACCCTTTCAGTAGAAGGTCAATACCAGTTGGGTGGTCGAAGCTGGACAAACAACTATGGTTATAACTTCGGGGGATATTTAAATTTTCCGACAGTTAACGGTATGTTGATTAAAAATGAAATTCAGGAAGCAAGATATTTATACGATAAAGAATTAGCTAATGCAAGAAATACTCAAAATCAAATATATCTTGAAATTCAAAATGCGTTTTTAACTCTGGAAGAAAAGAAAAACCAAATGCCTGTTGCCCTTCTTGGTGTCAAACAGTCAAAAGAAAACTATGAACTTTCATATGGCAGGTACCGTGTAGGCGAAGCTAACCCTACTGAGCTTAAAGATGCGCAAATTAATTATCAGCAGGCTCAACTGAGTTACTATACTGCTTTGTACCAGTATAATTCAGCAAAAGCAGCTCTTGAAAAGGCAGTAGGTAAAAACTTAGCAGCAGAATCGTCTGATATAATAGAGTTAGAAAAATAATTAATAATCATTGTAACATTTGTTCACAATAACTTCTTAAAAAGGCAATTTTTTTAAGAAGTTATATTTTATATATATGTAAGATATAAATAAGAGAGAGAAAAAGAAAATGTTACCTACTACTGCAGAATCAAATAATAATACAGGCGGAAACGGACAATTCGGTTCATTGCTAAGAAAAAGAAATACTAATAAAAGAGATGTTACAAGCTTCAATCTTGAAGATTATGAATACTTAACTCAAAAAGACAGAAGAATGCGTTTTAACAATTCAAAAGATCCGATTTATTACGTGTTTGATGTAATTGAGAACAGACCAATTAAAACATTGGCAAAAGAATTCGTAAAAGATTCATTCTTTGAAGTCGCAAATTTTGTATCACAAGTCGTTAGATAATCAATAGGAATAAAGGAAAAAGGAATAGCAAAAAGATGGTTAAAAACCATCTTTTTTTTATATTAAAAAAGAACGGTAGATATACCGTTCTTTTTTGTATATTTTGATGCGTATTAACGTTTTGAGAATTGGAAACGTTTTCTTGCACGTTTGCGACCGTATTTTTTACGTTCTTTAACGCGTGGATCACGTGTTAGAAGTCCTTCTAAACGTAATACGTTTTTATATTCTTCGTTAGTTTTTACCAATGCTCTGGAAATACCATGTCTGATAGCTCCGCATTGTGCAACTACGCCGCCGCCTACGGCTTTAACTTTTACATCGTATTTTTCTTGGTTGTCAGTTAAAACTAAAGGTCTGTATACTAACATTTCGATAGCAGGTCTGTTACCGATATAGTTTTTCAATGTTTTGCCGTTAACAAAAATTCTGCCTTTACCTTTAACAAGTTTAACAACAGCAATAGAGGTTTTTCTACGTCCAGTAGCCATAATTTCTTTATCTGCCATTATTTAGCCTCCTTTTCCAACACGATAGGTTTTTGTGCTGCATGCGGGTGTTCGTTTCCTGCATAGATTTTAAGTTTAGTCAATTGCTCAGCACCTAAAGTGTTATGAGGTAACATACCTTTTACTGCTTTTTCAATTGCTAATCTTGCATCTTTTTCCATCAATTCTTTGAATGATGCTGATTTTAATCCACCCGGATATCCAGTGTGGTGATAATAAATTTTATCAGTTTCTTTTTTACCTGTTACACGTATTTTGTCAGCGTTGATAACAACTACAAAGTCGCCTGTATCAACGTTAGGAGTGTATTCAGGTTTGTTTTTCCCTCTTAGGATGTTAGCGATTCTGGTTGCCAATCTACCGAGAATTTCATTCTCAGCATCGATTAAATACCATTTTCTTTCAACTTCCAGAGGTTTTGCTGAATAAGTTTTCATGCTTGGTCTCCATTATATTTTTAGTTATATATTACATTCATTAGTGTCAATCCGTAAGGACTGACTGTTCTGCCGGCTTTTGTTCTGTCACGGGCTTCTAAAACCTGTTTCATATGTTCAGCTTGCAGATTATGTCCTTCTATTTCCAGAAGGGTTCCGACAATTGTTCTTACCATATTATAAAGAAATCTGTTTCCTACAATATCAATAATCACTTTATCACCGATTTTTTGACAATCGGCTTTTTCTATAAAACAAATCTTGCTCGGGTTTAGCGTTCCGGAACTTTTAAAACTTGAGAAATCATGCTCGCCGAGTAAATAATTCAGGGCTTTTTGCATTCTTTCAGTGTTAATATCATATTTTATTCTCAACAAGTCGCCGTCAAAAGCATTTTTACATTTCCGATTAATAAATACGTACCTGTAATAACGTTTTTTGGCTGATTTTTGAGCGTGGAATCTGCTATCAACCTGTTTCAAGTTTGTGACAGAAATATCATCGGGTAAAATTTCGTTCAATGAATAGATAAACTTTGAAGCAACAATAGATTTATCTGTATCAAAATGAACTGTTTGACCTTCTGAATTGACTCCTCTGTCAGTTCTTCCGGAAAAGATTGTTTTAATCTGCCGGTTATTATTTTCGGTTTTACCGAATATCAATGTACTGATAGCTTTTTCAAGTTCTCCTTGTATAGTCGGAATTTCTATTTCTTTACCGTTTTCAAATTGGATTTGACTTCCGGCATAGTTTTTACCGATATATTGAACTTGAAGCGTATAGCGCATGGCTTATACCAATTGGATTAAAGCCATTTCTGAAGCATCACCGCGTCTAGGTGGTAATCTGAATATTCTTGTGTAACCGCCTTGACGGTCAGAATATTTTTTACCGATTACTACAAACAATTTTCTTAAAACTGTTTGAGCAGCAAGTTTTTTATCTGCTTGCGGAGCTTCAAAAACTTCGCCTGTTGCTAAATCCATGAATTGACCGATTTCTTTATCATAGATGAATTTAGCTGCTTGACGGCGAGCGTGTAGGTCGCCTCTTTTTGCAAGGGTGATAATTTCTTCAGCGTATGGTCTTAAAGCTTTTGCTCTTGCCATAGTTGTTTTGATTTCACCGTGAACAAAAAGTTCTGTAGCTAAAGAACGCAATAGAGCATCTCTTTGATCTTTTGCTTTCGAGAGCGTATGTTTTTTAGTTTGGTGTCTCATTTCTGTATTCCTTTATTTTTAGTTTTTTTATTTTACTTATACTTCTTCTTCAACTTCAGGGTTTGGAGCAAGGTCTAGACCAAAATGTTGAAGTCTTTCGATAACTTCGTCAGATGATTTCTTACCGAAGTTTTTAATATTTAATAAATCGTGTTCTGATTTTTTTAATAATTCAGCCATTGAATTAATGCTTGCACGTTTCAGGCAGTTGTATGCTCTAACTGACAATTCCAATTCTTCAATTGTCATTGTAGGTGCATTTGAATCATCTTCAACTTCTTCTTCAATAGTCATTGAAGGAGTAATTACAGGCTGACCTGTGATTGAAGCGATTTGCATAAAGTGGTCAATCAATAAGTTTGATGCTTGGCTTAAAGCGTTAGTTACATCAATTGAACCGTTAGACCAAATTTCAAGAGTCAGTTTATCGAAGTCGATTGAATCGCCTACACGAGTGCTTTCAACGTTGTAGCTTACGCGTTTGATAGGCATGAATGTTGCATCGATAGGAAGAACGTCAATAGAAACGCCTTTTGAATCTCTTGGAACATCGTGAGCAACATATCCTTTTCCTGTTTCAACTACTACGTCAGCATGGAAGCTTCCGCCATCTGCTACTGTACAGATTAACCAGTCAGGGTTAACAACTTTAACGCCTGCCGGAAGTTGAATATCACTTGCGAGTACTGCGCCCGGACGGTCAACATCTATTCTTAAATGTTGAGGTTCTTTGGAATCAGTTTTTACAACTAATCCTTTAAGGTTTAGCATAACATCGATTACATCTTCTAATACACCCGGAATTGCAGTGTATTCGTGAGTTATACCTTCAATTCTTGCTGAAGTAACTGCTGTTCCTTCCAAACTTGAAAGAAGTACACGTCTTAAAGAATTTCCGATTGTTGTGCCGAAGCCTTTTTCTAAAGGTTCAATAACGAATTTACCGTACTGAGAACCGTCAGAACTTGTTGTTGTATTAACACATTTAATTTTTAATTCCATTTTTAATCTCCTAGTTTTTGTTAACTATTTTGGATTTCTCCGTTGAGTGTTCTAAATTCTGGTATTCTCACCTATTATTTAGAGTAGTACTCGATTACAAGTTGTTCTTTAAATTCAGGATCTAATTCTTCTCTTTCAGGAATTCTGTCGAAAGTGATTTTTAGAGCTTCCTTATCGATTGTCATCCAAGCAGGTGCACAAGCCATATCAATCATTTCAGTTACGCTTTTTAAGAAAGCAGTGCTTTTTGATTTGATAGTGATTACGTCGCCTGATTTTACCATGTAAGATGGAATATCAACTTTTTTGCCATTAACAAGAACGTGACCGTGATTTACGATTTGTCTTGTTTGTTTACGTGTGATACCTAAACCTGCTCTGAATAGAACGTTGTCTAATCTTGATTCAAGGATTTGTAAAAGGATTGTACCTGTTACACCTTTTCTTCTTGCAGCTTCGTTGTAGTATTTAGCAAATTGTTTTTCGCTTACTAAGTATGTAAATCTGATTTTTTGTTTTTCTGCTAAGTGGATTGCGTATTCAGAAAGTTTTTTTCTAACTGCACCGTGTTGACCTGAAGCAGTTTGTCTCATAGAAGAAGTTAATTTTCTGTTAGACAAATCTTTAACTTTTTTATTTCTGAATAATTTATTTGATGGTCCTGTATATCTAGCCATTATTTTTTCTCCTTTGTTTTTCGGGGCATCTATGGTCTGCTTTTGGCTTAAAGCAAGCCCCCGGTTTTCTTACTTTGTCTTGGATTATTGGCAACTCGAAACTTTTCATTTCACTTCATAAATTTTTCAAATTTATTCCGTTTCACCAAGTTTCTTGTTGGTTCGTGCTGGGTTCGTGCTTTGCACTCACACGGCGCACTAGCCAAAATCCGTTACACTCTGCGTTTTTTAGGTGGACGACATCCGTTGTGAGGGATAGGAGTTACATCTTTAATCAATGTAATTTCCAGACCTGCAGCTTGGATTGCTCTGATTGCAGTTTCTCTACCTGAACCAGGTCCTTTGATGTGAACTTCAACTTTCTTCATACCTTGATCTATTGATTTTTTAGCTACAAGTTCAGCTGCTGATTGAGCTGCGAACGGAGTTCCTTTTCTTGCACCTTTAAAACCTGTTGCACCTGCTGTTGCCCAAGCAATAGCATTACCTTGAGTATCGGTAGAAGTTACGATTGTATTGTTAAATGTTGATTGTATGTGAACAACACCTTGCAATACGTTCTTTTTTTCTTTTTTCTTTGTTTTTACTGGTCTTGCCATTTTTATTATCCTTTTTTTTATTACTTTTGTAAGTTACTAAATATTTTTGGATTATTTCCTGCTATCTGTGACTATTTTTTCTTAGTGATAGCCATGCCTTTTTTACCGCGTCTTGTTCTTGCGTTAGTTTTTGTTCTTTGTCCTCTGCAAGGAAGGTTGCGTTTATGTCTCATTCCTCTGTAAGAACCGATTTCTTGAAGACGTTTAATATTCATTGTTACTTCACGGCGAAGGTCACCTTCGATGTGATAGTTTGATAATTCGTTTCTTAAAAGTTTAATATCTTCATCTGTCAAGTCATCTGTTCTCAAATCAGGTGATATTCCTGTTGCTTTTAAGATATTTTCACTTCTTTTTGGTCCGATTCCGTAGATATATGTAAGAGCTACGATAATTCTTTTGTTACGAGGTAAATCTACCCCTGCTAGTCTTGCCATTTTTAATTTTTTCCTTTCTTGTTGTTAGATTTTTTTTGTTATGAGGGTTAAATGCTTCCTCACCATTGACCGTTTAAGTCCGTCAATTCAACTATTTTTAGATTGTATTAAATTATTGCTTCACGCTATACTGTCATTCGCTCCATTTTATAACATAAAATTTCCGCTCATTTCGTTGCGCGCTACTTCGAGTTCGTTCACTTACGTTCACTCCACTCTACGCAAAATTTAACCTTGTCTTTGTTTGTGTTTAGGGTTTTCACAAATAACTGCGATTCTGCCTTTTCTTTTAATACATTTGCATTTATCGCACATAGGTTTAACTGATGATCTAACTTTCATTTTTTTTTCCTTTATATTCCTGTACGTTTTATTTGTCTTGCTCGTTTGCCTTAGATGTGTCTTCGGTTGGCTTTGCCATTTTGTCACCAAATCTGCGCACTCGGCTCACTCGCGCTTATTTTAGTCTGAATGTTATACGTCCTCTTGTGAGGTCATAAGGTGTCATTTCAACTTTTACCTTGTCACCTGGAAGAATTCTGATGAAATTTTTTCTGATTTTTCCTGATATGTGAGCAAGGATTTCGTGGTCATTTTCAAGCTTTACTCGAAACATTGCATTCGGCATTGCTTCTAAAATTGTACCTTCTAACTCAATTACGTCTTTTGCCATTTAGTTATTTTCCTTTTCAAATTTCGGCTTTTTTGTGCATTATACTGCACTATAAATAATCATACTTGTAAAATTATGAATTGCAAGCTGTTTGGACATGTTTATACATTAAAAAACGTAGAAAAATTTTGATTGTTTTTCTAAAAACGCCACACTACCAAGATTTACTTGATTCTTAAAAGTTGCTTTGTTTAGCAACTTTGAGGACTATTGTAAATTTTTCTTAATAATTTCTAATTATTTAATTTTTAATTAAACAAAATTATGCTATTTGCACTTCTTTTTGCCATCCCAACTCAAACCTTTACAGTGCATATAATCTAAATTCTCATTATACAACACCCAGGCAGTGCAAGTACGGGAAGGATATGTGCCGTCTATATAGGCACAGCTTTGAAATTCTTCATCTGTTGTGCCGTATGGAACTATCCGGTTATTTCTTACGCGAAACCAAAAGCCGTCTCTGCCTGTTGTATTAGGTTTTTTCTTACCATTAATATCAACAAACAAAACAGCACAAATCGCTGATGCATCATTAGTACAGGTAGAAGACTGAGTTGTCCATATAGCTATTGCTGTTCCGTCAGTAAGCGTAAAGGTATAAAAATTACTTGCTGTACCGGCAAATTGTTCTTTCTTTGTTCCCAGTGTATTGTAATATCCGTCATAAAAGCATCCGCCTTTGTTCTTACAGTCATTTAGAACAACCAAATAAGGGGATATTTTTTCATAAAAATTTGCAGCTCCTGTTATGTCGCTTCCTGCTCCGCTTGCAGTGAGTCCCCATTGATCCACCGTGCCGTGTTCATTCATAGCTAAAACTAAAGCATTACTCATAGTAGAGTATGCTTTTTTGAGCTGTGATACTGTTGCTTTTTCCTGATGATTTGCAACAAGTGACGGTATTGTTAATGCGGCAACAACACCGATAATGCCGAGAGTAATTAAAACCTCAGCAAGAGTAAAAGCCCGGCGAAGCCGGTTTCCATGTGGAAAAATCTCTGAAAAGTTCTCCAAACTTTGTGTTTGATAATCTAAAAAGTTTTTAAAAGCCCCAAAATGGCGGGTCAAGCGGCTACGCTTGTCGGGGGGGGGCAATCCTCAAAGTTTCTCGGACTAAACATTTTTCACTCTCCTTTTTATATAACATGTTTGATAAGGTTCGTAGAATTTTTTATAATAATGCCAGAGGCTGAAGCCTCCTTTTTTATTATTTACTATTAAGTGATTATTGTCAATATCATGCTGCAAAAAGCTTTTATATAAAAGCTTTTACAGATATATAATATGTTAACTTTTTTTACAATATTTTTTAAAATTGAATTTTGAAGGGAATAATATACTTAATATTTATATAGAGTAATAATCGAGGAGAGTGTTATGGCTATCAAGGTTGACGGCATTTCATCAGAAGACGAATTAAAAAAGGCTCAAGCTGCTGCACAGGCTCAAGGCACTTCAATTACAAATTACAGTGAATGGTCTGAGATTCTAAGTGATTTTCAAAAAAACGGAATAGAATCTACCGGATCTTATGCCGGTGACAAAGCAAGAATGCAGGAAATTCAAATGGCAGTTGAAGAATATGTCAATGAATTGCAGGCGCAAGAAAAGGTTCAGCAAAATTCACCTGATAATAAAGAAACCGAAAAGGTGCAAAAGGCTACCGAAACAGATAGAAATCAGGATATAAAAGCAACGGTCGCAAATGCTACAAGTTCGCAGATTATGGCTGATTATATGAAATATTATCATTTATTAATGTAATTTATCGTCGTAGAATGGCAGACAAAAAAACGTTATCAAAATGATAACGTTTTTTTAATTAATTTAATGTTTTAATTCTGTTAAAAGGCCAAAACAAAAATACTGCTTTTCCAACAAATCTGTCTTCGGGGAGGAAGCCCCACCATCTGCTGTCATAAGAGTCCCCTCTGTTATCTCCCATCATAAGATATTGCCCTTCGGGGATTACAACCGGTCCGCAAATCATATCAGTCGTGCAGTCTTTTTCATAATATTCGCTTCTTATATATGGTTCATTAAGCGGTTCATCATTTATGTAAACCGTACTTTTGCCGTCAGCATCTGTTTTAATCTCAAATTTGTCGCCGGGAGTTCCTATCACACGTTTTATATAGGCAACATCTTTGCACCAAAAACCTGTAAGACGTGAAAATAATTTCCAGGGGGTATTTTTTAATTTTTCAAACGGCGGGTAAAATACCATTACATCACCGCGTTTTGGAGATGAATAAAATCTTGAAAATCTTTCTACAATTATCCTGTCACCTTCTATTAAAGTCGGGCGCATTGATGCGGATGGTATCCAGCGTATTTCTCCGATAAAAAATCTTATAATGATTACCATTACCACGACAAAAACTATTGTTTCAATAATCTCTCTTGCCATAGGATTGATTTTCATATATTGTTCTTTAATTTTGTTTATTATTTCTTTTATTTTATTCATTTTTTAAAAGCTCCAAAAGCTCAACTAATGTCAATTTGTATTTGTTGTTATCAATATTTTCCAAGGATTGTTCAGCTTTTTCTATGTAATTATTTAACAAAAGTTTGGTTTTTTCAATACCATCATCAGGCTTGTTTATATTTTGGGAATAAATTACGGGTGCCGTATAAATTCCTTCGTGTAAATCTGATTTTGTAGTTTTTATGTTAATCAAATCATCTCTTATTTGAAATGCTATACCTAAGTTTTTTGCAAATTCTTTCGGATTGCTGTTGGAATTTGTTAACAATATAGCACCGCATAATGCAGTTTCAAAAAGTTTTGCTGTTTTTTGCTCTGTTTTTTTTAGGTAATCTTCGATTGATGGTATTTCAAATTTGTTAAAATATTGTGTAACTTCTCCTTTGCACATTTCATCAAGTGATTGAGCAAACATTTCAATAAGCTTTATTGAATTTAAATTACATATTTTTTTCAATGCTATTGAAAGTAGGTAGTCTCCTGATATTACGGCAAGTTTATTTTCAAATTCGGCATTAATTGTTTTGAGGCTGCGTCTTTCACAGCTTTCGTCAATAATATCGTCATGGATTAAAGATGCATTGTGTACAAGCTCTACTGCTGTTTGAAGCGCAACTTGCCTGTCATCAATGTTTTGACCTGCTGCTTTTAAATATAAAAAAGATACTACTGCTCTTATGTGTTTTGAAGGAGCTGTCATAAGCTCGAAAAGTTTTGATTTTAAAGGCTCTTGGATGCTTATATCTGATGTAATTTCTTGTTTTATCTGCTCAACTTCTTCTTTTACTTCATTTAAAATTTGCAAATATTTGTCTTGAAATGTCATATAAAAATAATATCATAGAAATATTATTTAATCTTTAAAAGTTCTATAAATTTTTTTTCGCCTTTAATATATTTTGTAGTAATTATAGAAAGTTTTTCGATTTTATGGTTAATCTTTTTGAATATCCAGCAGATTTGTCCGTATATAATAAATGCTAATATTTTTTTGCTTCGCGTATTTTTGTATATTTTATAGTATGCTTTTGTTTGGAGTGCAAACGGGGATTTCTGTTTGGATTTGTTAATATAACTTGACGGATGAAGGCGCCATTTTGTAAGTTTAGAGGGAATATAATAAAAATTATTCAGGTGAGCAAGCTGAATATAAATCCACCAGTCAAGAAGGCAATCTATTGGTGTATTGAAATCAATTTTTAATAAGTCTGATTTTTTAGCCGTTACGCTTGAAAAAGTGAATATATTATTATCACAGTAAAAATCATAAAACATATTTGCGGGGTATTTTTTCTTTATTAATTTTTTTTGGGTTCTTTTCATACTCCTTGATATTCGTTCAATTCTTTTTGCATCGCCAAAGATTTCACATTCATTAAATATTAAGTTAATGTCATCATTATATTTGTGAATAACTTCTGCTTTTTTTTCAAGATAATCACAAGATAAAATGTCATCGCTTTCAAGGAGTGTAATCCATTCGTTATTTGCAAGATTTATACCATATTCAAGAGTTTTTTGAAGACCTTTATTTTCATTTTTGGGGTGTGTGAATAATTTTATTCTTTCATCTTTTGAACAGAATTCTTTGATAATATTAATGGAATTATCTTTTGAACCGTCGTCAATAATTATGAGTTCCCAATCGGTAAAAGTTTGGTCAATGACAGATTTAATGCACTCTGAAATATATTGTTCATAATTATAACTTGTCAGTACAATACTTATTTTCAGATTGCCGTCATTCATATAAATAATCCTTTTTCTGTATAACAATGGTAGTTAATATATTATTTACAGATATGTATGTCAAGAAATTGTTTTAAGCAAAAAAAAAACGACTTGCTTTCGCTTGTCGTTGGAAAATCAATAGGAAAAAGGGAAAGGAAAATTTTTTTTAATTCGTAACTTTGAAAGTTTATTCAAAGCCCGATGTGGCGTGTGGAGCGACACGCTCCCTAGCCGAAAGTTTTGAATGTTGATTCGGTGTTCTTCTGAATTACCTGAGAAACCGCATCAATTTCTGTTGAGATTGCTTTTTGTTCGGTATCAAGTTGTTTCAATCTCAATTCAAGGTTTTTATCTTGTGATTGAATTATTTCAATTTTGGCGTTGATTTCGTTAATTGCTTGATCATATTCGTATTTTTCATACTCATATTGGTTCATAGCATCTTCGTATGCATCCTGATCTGTTACGGTTGATGTTGTTAACGAATAAGTTACAGGATTGCCGTTATTCGGTATAGTGATGTTAATATAGCGGCCGGAACTGTCTTTTTCAATTAAGCAGTCTTCAACAGCTTTAACTTCTTCAGTTTTTGTTTCGCTTCCTACTTTGTAGCAATTAATATTTGATTGAGAATTGCCATTATCATCGTAGTTTGCGTTTTGCAAATCTGATAATTTGTAGAAGTAAGGATTATATTCACCTGTTGTTGTATCTTGAATATATCTTACTAAATAATCACCTGCGCCGTATTTATTTTCAAGAAGTTTAATGTATTCATCTTCTTCAGCTTTAAGTTGTTTAATTTGATCTTCTGATAAAGATTCAAGATAACTGTCTGCTCCGCCTGCATCCTTATCATAAGTTCCGTCTGCTTTTGTCGGAATAGTTCCTAACTTACGCAGAGTTGTTGAACCGACTTTGAACTGAGTTTTGTCAGCATTTGCATTAACGATGCTTGTTGATGCACCGACAACTGAAAAATCGTCTGTCCATTGTCTTAAATAGCTTACAGTATATGTGCCGTCATTTTGTGCAATCATTGCTGTAATTTGGTTTGTTAAAGCTCCATCCTCGAAAGTATACACAGTTTTTGTGTAATCGTCGACAGACGGCGGTACAGGTACAGACATGCCGAGCAAATCATTGTAGTAATTTGCAGACTGGTTTGACAATGTTGTTCTTTGTTGGTTAATTTGTTGACCTTCAAATTCAACATTGGTTTTTCTGGCTGTCAGACCTAAAAATCTAGCTTGTGACGCTGCCATTCCCATTGCTGTCGAACTTCCTTTCTTGGTTACTTAGTACTCGTAATCATGTTATCGACACATGGGCTTGAAAACTTTAATCATGCATTCATTCATGTTACAAAATTGTAACATGTTATCTTTGAGGCTGGTTGCGAAAACGGTCTGAAATGTAAGCCAGTATTGCTCCTCCGATTTCTTCATTAGCATCAAAGTTTGATGTCTGAGGTCGCATTGAATTCTGAATTAACATCTTTACAAGAGGACCGAAAGCATCGGGAACTTGTGTCTTTCTGTAAATCCCTGCAAGGTAAGTTTGTATATTTGGAGATGTTGTATTATTAAAACGCGAAAGCACCGGATACATTTTGTCTATTCCTTTCACGCCGTCATCAAGCATTGAATTAACTATATGCAGTGTTTCTACAATTTGTGCTTCGTTATCAGAATGAGAAAGAATATCTGCAAGGTAAGGAAGTGCTGCTTCTTTTTGAGAAACAAAAAAATCAACCTTGTTTTTATCAACGATTGTGTAATTTCTGTTTCCAGAAGGGAGCAGGCATGGTCTGTATTGAGGCGTATTATTATATGCTAAAGGCTGTATTGAAATATAATTGTACATATAAACCTCCTTAAGAATATACAAACGGAGGACCGTTTTTAATTTCAAATAGTATATTGTCAGCCATTACTTTGAGTTCTTCTTTTGGTTTGCCTTTATCGACCTGTTTATAAAATTCATCTACAAGCGGTTGTATCGCTGCATCTTTTTTAGATTTGAAGTTTCTGAGTTCTGTTGATATAAGTCTGTTTTGAAGTTCAACTTCAGTTTGTGCATTTAATTTTTTGACCTGAACTTCTTTTATTGCATCGCCTGCGAGTTTTCCGCCGTAGCTTACTGCTGTTAAACCTGTTATACCGAAAAATAACTGTTTAAATTGTTTGTTATCCGTATCTAAAAGCCAGTTATAGAAAAATGCTCTGTAATCGTCAACGTGAGAATAGAATGTAGGTTTCGGAGTTCCGTCACCGCCTATTGTTTCATTTACTTTTGTTGTTGAGGTTTCAGCTTTTTTTACAAGCTTTTGCGTGAACTCTGTAATATCATTTTTATCCCAGTTCAAATCTTTAAGAGCATCAGTTATTGTATTTTTATCTGCATCTATTGATTGGAGGTATGCTTCTAAAAGTTTTTTGTCCTTTTCTTTTGTAATGTTTGATGATTTTTTTACAATATCTTTAATCAGGTTTGTTCTGTCTGATACATAATCTTGTAAAAGGTTTTTACTTTTGCTCAGGTTTTTAAGTGATAAAAAGCCAAGTCCGATAATTGCAGCAAGAGTTCCGACACCTAAAAGGAAATAATTAAGGTTATTTTTTTGTTCCCGTTTATCTTTGCTGCCTGTAAATTGCAGGTGTTTACCGAAATTCGGCAGAATTTTTTCTTTATCATCCGACAGATATCTGCTGAATTCGTGCGCTTTTTCAGCGAGCATACTTCTTGTTATCTGGATTTTTCCTGCAAAGGATTGTGTTTCAATATTAATTAACTGCTCCTGCATATTTTTCTGAATATCAGCTTCGCGCTTTTTAACCCATACATCTTTGAACCCGTCAAAGAAAGTTTTACCCATAAAACCCATTGCAGTAAGTGTTAAAACTCCTACACCCGCGAGAATTGTTTTTCTGGTAGGGTTTACAACCATTTGAAACATTGCTTGAGTGCCTTCATCATTTACTGCAAGGTTTCTGGTTACATCTGAAATTCTTTTTTCATCAGATATTTTTAAATTTATTCTTGTATTGCGTCTTACAAATGCAGAGAGCAGTGCTACTGCACCCATTACACCTACTGCAACTGCACTTATGGGAAGAATACTTTTTTCTGAGGATGTATTTTTTTCATAAAGTTTTGAAGGCATTTTTGCGTTTTCTGATATAACAAGGCTGTCGTATGTATCATTAAGACTTACTTTACAATCAGGACAGTCTTTTATAAACGTATTAACAAGCACGCCTTCTTTAGTTTCCGAGTTGGCGCGTTTTTGTGAACTTGTTAAATTTCGTTGTTGTCTTATCGTTTCTGCATCATGAAACGGTGTCATGTTCAGCGGCATCTAAATCCTTTTCTGCTTCGGTAATTTTTTTATACAAATCATGTATAAATGTTCTTAATTCAAAAGCTTTTTTAGTTTCATCTATTTGTTTGTCATTGTTATCTGCATCAAGCGGCTGAAATATTGAGAACAGAGATTTTACTTTCTTTTTCAAATCCTTAAACGCTTCTGAAATTTTCTTTTCTATGGAAGCTTTAAGTTCGCCCATCATTGCTGTTAGTTTGTCAGAAATATCAGCAAGTTTTTGCTGTATTGTTTGAATTTTGTTTGAGATAGCTGTCGGAATATTTGCAATTGTACGAATAATTCCGCCAAGAACAGTATTTAATACAAAATTTACGGGTTTTGCAATAATAGCAGGTGTGTTGTTTGTAAAAAACTGTGCAATATTTGCAAGTTTCTGGCTTGAATTCATTAATGAGTTTTGGAAAGCCTGTACGTTTTGGGCGAATGTTTGTGCATCCTGCTGTTTTTGAAGCTTTGCATTCTGTTGTGCTTTTAGAAAAGCTCCGATTGCTGCGCACTCGTTCCAGCTCATTTCACCCGGTTTTGCAGAAAAGTCAGCCTTTTTCATTCCGCCTCCGCCCATACCGCTGCAAATCGGGCATGCTCCGAGCGGCAGTCCGTGCGGACATGTTCCAACTCTTGCACTATTCGTTTGTACAGCTCCAAGTGACATTAAAAAATCCTCCGGCATTCGCTTAAGAGGACTCAAAGAATATAATCACACATCCAATCTGCTCGTGGAATGTGTTTCCTTTGAGTGTTCCGGCTTTTACGGCTGCGGGAGGAGCGGGGGGGATTCTCTCCATTTCCTCTTATTTAAGGGTATGATAAGCAAAATTTTAAGTCAATTTTTTATGTTTAATTGTAAACTTGAACAAAGATTTGAAAAATGTTATAATAATAAAGTAGCCGATGTAGGTGCTGAATTAAATATTATAAACAAATGAAAGGAGCACCAGCTTAGCCGCTGGATCCGCAACATTGGGTTATGCATAAATGCTTAAGATTATTGAAAGGAGAATTATGAAAAAATTTAGACATGTCGGGGGGGGGGCAACCGTTTAAGCTCCTATTGTAAGGCATTTACTCTTGCTGAAGGTGCTACGCACAGGGACCCCGCTTTTCGATTAAGTATCGAAAAGAAGGGGGGAAAAGGACACTGTCAACGCCGTTTCGGATTTACTCTTGCTGAAGTATTGATTACACTGGGCATTATCGGCGTTGTTGCAGCATTGACAATGTCGTCTTTAATTCAAAAATACCAGGAACAAAAAAGGGTTACACAATTAAAAAAAGCGTACGCGGTTCTGCAAAATGCCTATTTAATGGCGGTTAAAGATTATGGTGAGCCGCAGGATTGGGGATTAACAATTACTAATACAGGAGAAGTAGATGAAGACGGTAATCAGGTATTAGATAACACCGGTGCGGTTAATGTTATGAAAATTCTTATGCAATATGTTCAAAAGTCTCAAATGACTGAGGGTGAATACATAGGATATTTTGAATCTTTAGATGGAAGACAGGCATACTGGCCTTGGCAAGTTAAGGCAGGAAAATATTTTTTATTAAATGACGGCTCTTTGGTATCAATCGGTTGGATATCAAGTGTTGATTGCAAAGGATTGTATGACGGTAAAAATATAATGTGCAGTGATTTTTGGATAGCATTTCCTAAGAAAGCAAAAATGAAAATCGGGGTTGATCTTTTTAATTTTTATTTAACTAAAGAAGGGTTTAAACCTAATAATAATATGACTAAATGCAACAAGTTCAGCGCTGCCGGTACACCGGATCAGAATGGCAGAGGCTGCAGTGGATGGGTGCTTATAAACGGTAATATGGATTATCTCCACAGAGAAATTAAAAATGATGAATGGAAATAAATGTTCATAAAATAAATCTTATGATTTGTTGACAAATTTTTAACAAAGTTATAAAATATAAGGTACTCCTGTAAGGAAAGCATGGGTGTAATTCCCACACTGGACCGCAGCCGTGTCCTCTGTACAATAGCAGTTTGTACATGACCTCCCAAATCAGGTGAGAAAGTCGGAATGCTTACGGAAGTTAATGTTACCACGGAAATCTGGGAGATTTTTTTATGAACAATGCTATTGTGAAAAACGGTGCAAATGTTGTTGCACTTGATGCTGTCAAATCAGCTTACATGTCTAATCCGGCAATGATCGAAAAAGATGCAAATGTTGCTCTTGTTGACAATTACTTAAAACAGCTTGATTGGAAAGTTAACGAAAATTCTAATATGGCTTATTCAATTCAAGGGTTAAACAATTACATTGCATCGGAAATCAGCAAGAATTACTGGCTGAACAAAATTTATCCGACTGATATTAAAAATGCCCACCTTAACGGTGATATTCATATCCATGATTTGAATATCATATCTGTATATTGTGTTGGTTGGGATTTAAAAGATTTATTAACAGAAGGTTTTACAGGTGTTAGAGGAAAGATTGAAAGCGCACCTGCGAAACATTTCAGAACAGCTTTGGGACAGATTGTAAACTTTATGTATACAATGCAGGGTGAAGCTGCGGGTGCTCAAGCTTTTTCAAATTTTGATACTTTGCTCGCACCGTTTATAAGTTATGATAACCTTGATTATAAACAGGTAAAACAGGCAATTCAGGAATTCGTTTTCAATATGAACGTTCCTACCCGTGTTGGTTTTCAAACTCCGTTTACCAATATCACAATGGACTTAACTGTTCCGTCTTATTATGCCGAGCAGCCTGTTATAATCGGGGGTGAACTTCAAGAACGTACTTATAAAGAATTCCAAAATGAAATGGATATGCTAAATAAGGCATTCTTTGAAGTTATGATGGAAGGTGATAATTCAGGAAGGGTATTTACTTTCCCTATCCCTACTTACAATATTACAAAAGATTTTGACTGGGATAACAAAAATATTGAAGGTTTATGGGAAATGTCTGCCAAATACGGTATTCCTTATTTCTCAAACTTTATTAACTCTGATATGTCCCCTGAAGATGCACGTTCTATGTGCTGCCGCTTGAGAATTGACAACAGAGAACTTGAATACAGAGGTGGCGGACTGTTTGGTTCAAATCCTTTAACAGGTTCTGTGGGTGTTGTTACGATTAATCTTCCGAAAATCGCGGCAAATTCAAAATCTAAAGGCGAATTCCTTGCTAAACTTGCTGAAAAAATGGAAATCGCTAAAGAAAGTTTAGAGATTAAACGTAAGCTTTTAGAAGATTTAACCGATAAAGATTTATATCCTTACACAAAATTCTATTTAAGAGATATCAAATCAAGATTTAAGGTTTATTGGAAAAACCACTTCTCTACAATCGGGCTTATCGGGATGAACGAAGCATGTTTAAACCTGCTTGATGATAATGTGGGAAGTTTCAGAGGAAAACAATTTGCGCTTGAAGTTATGGACTTTATGAGAGCAAAAATTGTAGAATTCCAAAAAGAAACAGGAAATAATTACAACCTTGAAGCTACACCGGGTGAAGGAACTTCTTACAGACTTGCAAAACTTGATAAGGAAAGATATCCGTATTATACAAATTCAACTCAGCTTCCTGTAAATTATACCGATGATATTTTTGAAGTGCTTGATCATCAGGATGACTTACAGACAAAATACACAGGCGGAACTGTTGTTCATATTTATGCGGGTGAAAGAATTCAGAGTACAGAAACTATGAAAAATCTTGTTAAAAAGATTTGTAATAATTATCACCTTCCGTATTTTACATTCTCACCGACATTCAGCACATGCCCAAATCATGGTTATGTAGCAGGTGAACATTTTACATGTCCGGAGTGCGGAGCTGACTGCGAAGTTTATTCTCGTGTTGTGGGTTATATCAGACCTGTTCAGCAATGGAATAAAGGAAAGAAAAAAGAATTCAAAGACAGAACTGAATTTGTTATCGGAGAATGTCAATGCAAATAGGTGGAGTTCAAAAGACTTCACTGCTAGACTTCCCTGATAAAATCAGCGCAATTGTGTTTACACAAGGCTGTAATTTCAGATGCGGTTACTGTCATAATCCTGAGTTGATAGTTTTAAGAAATGAGCCGGCATGGACAACTGCCGGCTTTTTCGAATTTCTTGAAACACGAAAAGGAAAGCTTGACGGTGTTGTCATTACAGGCGGTGAACCCTGCCTGCAAAATGATTTAATCGATTTTGTAAAAGATGTTAAATCAATGGGATTTCTTGTAAAACTTGATACAAACGGAACTTTCCCCGACAAACTCCAAAAGTCATTGCCCTATATTGACTATATTGCTATGGATATTAAAGCGCCATTGAATAAGTATTCTGAAATTACACGGGTAAATGTTAACTGTGAGAACATCCAAAAAAGCATTGATATAATTATGAATTGCGGTATTGACTATGAATTTCGTACTACTGTTCTTAAATCTCAGCTTACATTCGGGGATTTTGAAAAAATAGGTGAACTGGTAAAAGGTGCAAAAAAATATTATCTTCAAAAATTCGTTGCATCAAAAACTCTGGATGAAAACTTTATGAATGAAAAAACTTATTCTAATAAAGAATTTGAAAAAATATTATCATTACTTAATTTATATATAAATAACGTTATATTAAGGATGTAAAAGTAAATGTGATGTATTATTTCACTTGAAAAATCAAAAAAAAACACTTATAATAAGAATAACACATAAAGGAGTGAAAGTATGATAAAAAATTTGGTCGGCACGCAAGTGCCTGCAGTTGTTAATGTTCAATTAGGACGTTATAATACTGCACATTTAAATTTCGGGGGGGGGGGACTCTAAAAGCACTCCTTGAGCCGTTTTCCAAGGGTAAATATTCAGGCTTTACATTGGCCGAGATGATGGTAGTGATGCTCATCTTGAGTATAGTTTTGGCTGCAATGGCGCCTGTTGTAACCACGAGAAGTAAGGTAGATCAGTCTTCTCCCTGGAAATATTCGGAAGGTAATTTATCCGATGCATATTATGGTCTAGGCGAAAGTCAAACCGCGATGATAGGTCAAAGAGAATTTACTAATACCGATGAAACAGCAAAGTTAATCATCAATACATCAGGAACTCGTCCAAGCCATATAGCATTTAAGCGTGATGGAGTAAATCAAGGAGTATTACGACTAAATAATAACAGTGTTCTGCTTGGCAAATTAAGTGCTTCAGGTTCTTTAGGCTCAAATGCTGTTGCAATAGGTAATGAAGTTAATGCTGGACAAAAAGCAGTTGTAATTGGTGATGAAGCTGAAGCAGTTGATAGCGGTGTGGTTGCTATAGGTAGTCCTGCGAAATCATCCGGAGAAGGTTCTGTTGTTATAGGAGTAGGCGGAACTACAGGTAAATATAGTATTTCAGTTGGGACACTTGCAGTTTCCATGGGTGAGAATGCTGTTGCCATAGGAACACCTTCAATGTCATACGGTAATTCAGTTTCACTTGGCGCAGGTTCTCAGGCTAATTCGTACGGAACCGCTTTAGGTGCAAGTACAGAAGTAAGTTCATATGGTACAGCAATTGGCTATGATGCAAGTGCAAATAAATCAAAAGCTATATCGATAGGTAATTCTTCATACACAAATGGTGAAAGTGCAGTTGCTATCGGTCAAAATACTTTTGCACGCAGCGATGATTCAATAGCAATTAACGCAGGGGCAAGTGATAGAGGTGCTACGGGGTTACAAAGTATTTCTATTGGTAATCTTTCTAAAACAGGTGATGATTATGCTTTAGCAATCGGTGCAGGAGCCCAAGCAAAAAGCGAAAGCGGTGTAGCTTTAGGTTATAACGCAACAGCTGAAGATGAGTCAACAATAGCAATCGGCACTTCTGCAAAGGCTACCTCATTTAAAGCTGATACTCATACAAATTATCCCGGAATTGCTATTGGTTTAGGAGCTGAATCCAGTGGAGGTATCGCAATAGGAAATAACGGTAAATTCCTTACAATAAATACAGGCAATACTTATGCAACAACAAACGGAATAGCAATTGGTAACAATGCCAAAGCATCAGGTGCCGGTAATGTTGCTATTGGTGTTAATGCGTGCAGTGGTGTAACAGGTAATAACAAAACCTGTATCGGCTCAAACTCAGGTCCTAAATCAACAAGCCATAAATCGGATACTACTCTTGAAAGTTTGTACTTTGGTTCAGGAGGTTCTTTTAACAGAGATTCTGTAAGTATTAATGAAACCAACGCTATTTTTGAGCTTCATAAAAAAGGCGATTATGCAATGGCGATATTGAATGCTGATTTAATAGTACAAGGCTATGTATGGCAGCATTTTGCAGGTAAGAGCGGACATGGTGATGCAATTGGCAGAGGACATTCAAAAACTTGGGGTAATGAGCTTGCAATGTATAATGATTCAGTCCCTGCATGGCCATATTCAGATATGTCTTCTGACAGAAGATTAAAATATGTCGGTAAAGAAAGTACTTCAGGTCTTGATAAAATTCGTCGGCTAAAAGTGTTTAACTATACTTTCAAGAAAGATGAAACCAAAGAACCGCATGTTGGTGTAATCGCTCAAGATCTTCAAAAAATCTTTCCTGATGCTGTTAAAAAGGGTGAAGACGGATTTTTGCGTATTCGAATGGAGGATATGTTCTTTGCAGTAATAAATGCGATAAAAGAGCTTGATGCCAGAGTAACTGCATTGGAAAAAGAAAATGCCGAGCTAAAGATTAGACTGGAAAGACTTGAAGCTAAAATAAAATAGTTTTTTTTATATATAAAAAGTGAGCACAGACCGTGAGATTTTCGGCTTTTCAGCAGACAAAATTGCGGTCACGCTTACTTTCATTCCTTCTCCCGCCCTCACATGAGCGGGAGTTTTCCTATAGACTAAGTCTTTTATAACTTCTCCAATTTTATTGGCAATCTTTAGGTTAAGTTTTCTTAAAATTACTCTCTTGTCTATTTGCCTATTTCTTTTAACTGGAGTACAATTGATTTATGGTAGTAGAAGAACAATTATATTCTGACATCCCCCCAACGAAGTTGAGGAATAAAGAGGAGAAATTCAAACCCGCAAAAACCAGCAAATTCTGGTTATGGATTGCAAGCACATTTTTTTATAATATGCTTCAAAACCGTTTTTATGCTTTTAGATATAAAGGTGCCGAAAACTATTTTGACGGCGATACAAATGTACCTACAATTCTTTTTGCGCCTCACAGCAACTGGTGGGACGGAATTGTATTTTATAATATAACTCACAGAATTTTTCGTAAAGAAGTTCGTTTAATGGTTGAAGAATTAAACCGTTTTCCGCTTTTAAGACGCGGAGGAGCTTATTCTGTTAATAAAAAATCTCCACAGTCTGCAATGAAAGCTTTACAGTATTCTGTTGATGTTATGGGCGATTTAAGAAATATGTTGTGCATATTCCCTCAAGGGATTATAAGACCTCCTCATTACAGACCGATTGAGTTTCAAACTGGGCTGGCTTATATTGCACAAAATGCTTTGAAAAGATATGGAAGAATTAACTTGATTCCCGTTGCTTTTGATTATTGCTTCTTTAGAGATAACAGACCTGAAGTTGTTGTTGAATTCGGTAGAAGAATTGAACTCAATAAAGACATGAATTTAAACCGTAAAGAACTAACTCATTCTTTCGAACATGCTCTTGAAGAAGTTTGCGATAATCAAGCAAGAGAAATTTCTCAAGGTGACATTACTAAATATGATATCTTGTTTAAGCAGCATTTAAAATGGTATAGAAGAATTGAGCAAAGGCTCAAACAGGTTAATTTACCGCCTGTTTCAGGTGTATAAAATTTAAAAACCGCTTATGATTTTCGTAAGCGGTTTTTTAAGCGTTGTATCGTTTGAATGATTTTTCAATGTTTTTCGATATCGTATTTTTAACTGTATCGTATTCTGTTGTAAGTGAAGAAATTTCAGTGTCCAGATTTTTCATTTTTAAATCTAATGTTTCTTCTTTAGCATTTAATTTTGCTTTTTCAGTAGTGTATTTAGCTTCAGCCTGGGCAATTGCAGTTTCATCGGAAATTTCTTTGATGTAGCTGTCTGTTGCATAATTGCCCTGATAATAATACCCGTCATCTTTCATTTTGGATATGAACAGCATGCCGTTTTGAAGCATTTGCTGCAAGTAATCGTTATCAGTGATTTTTGCATTTTCGGTCCAGCCGTTTTGGCAGATTTGGTTGAACAATGCATCATAGAAAGTTGATTGAGCCAAATCATCACTTGATACAGTTGAACCTGTTTTGATTGTATATTGGAATAAATAATCATCTGTTGCAAATTTACTGTTTGAAACATGACCGTATTCAACTTTGTATTTGTCGCTGCCGTCTGCATCTTTACTTGCAACACCGTCCATATATTTAACGAAGTATGTTAAGAATGCTTTAGCTACGTTGTTTAAGTTAACTTTTGTAGCACCCCATTTAGTTGCAAACCATGAAGTTACACCGTTTGAACCGACAATACCGATATAGTTTTCACTTTGTCCTTTAATATCATTAACAGCATCACCGTGGTGGCAGTCCCAATCTAATTTAATCCAATCAGATTCTGCATTAGGGTCATATCCTGATTCTGCTGAAGTTTTTCCGCCTCTTCTTGAGTACATTTTTTTAGTTTCTTCTTCAGCATAAGCAAGAGCTTTCGCTGTATAACCATCGCCCAAGTCAAGTATACTTCCTAACTGGTCGCTTATTTGTTCGATAAATCCGCCGCTGCCTGTAATATAATCAATCATACGGTTCATACTGTCTGTGTTAATTCTATCGCCTTTGTTTGATTCACCTAAGATTTCATATTGAGCGGTTCCGTTTAACAAGTTATATAATGTAAGCTGTGAAGTTTGGTCATTAGCGTTTACATCATTAATTTGGAATTGTTCGCCTTCTCCGTCGCCAAGATTCAAGCCACTGATTGTAATACCTTCTGTAATATTGTCATTGATATAGCTTAATAATGAAGTAATATTACCTGTGGTGGTTGTAATTGCAGTAGTTGTACCGCCTCCGATACCTGCTTCCTGGTTATATGGAAGACCTAAAATAGTATTAGCTAAAGTGTTTGTTATAACACCTTTAGCTTGTAAACCTTGTATAAATGCATTACGCATTGCTTCAGAAGGAAGTGTTCCCAATCCTTCTTGAGGAATACCTGCATATTTTGCTGCTGCTGCGTATTGAGTATTCAAAACAACTCTGCCTAATGTGTCTGTAATAGTTGTAGGCATATAGTCGTTTAATGTTGAAGGAGTCATCAAAATACCATAAGATAACGGTGTATTTGTATCGCCGGTTCCGTAATAGTCATAAATCAATTTGCTCTGATCTAAAGAGTTTTGATATTCATTGGAAAGGTCAGCCATTTCTCTTGCTAAAGCGATTTTTTGGTGAGAAAGACGCATAGATTCAAATTCACAGTCAGATTTTCTGCCTGTAATTGTTAATAATCTAGCTTGTCCTGCTGCTAAGCCCATTTTTTAGACTTTCCTTTCTAATTAGTAACATGAATTTCCTTTTCATGTAGTAATACGGATTTTTGACGTATAAACTTTAAAAATATAAAGTTTATTGTAACATTTGTTTACATGATTAAATTCAAGTGTATTTAAGTCCCTATTAAGTTATGTAAAATTACTACTTTTGTAATACTTTGGATTGAGGAAATTTTTTTGAAAAGTGGTATAATATAAGTAGAAAGGTGAATATAAAAAGCATAGGGATTCCGATGCGGGTTCGGAAGATTAGACGCCAGTAATTTATTTTGTTATATATATTACAAAATAGTAGAAAGGCAGATTAAAAAATGAGCAACCTACAATTTCAGAATGATTTGGACCGTTTAACAGAGGTCTTGCCTGACAAAGTCAGAAGGCATATTACTTATGAGAAAATGGAGGATGTAATAGAAATTGTTCTGGATATCGGACGAACTCCTGAAATAAGACACTCGGGAGGTAAGATTGAGTATTTAGGCAGTGAATTTGTTGATGAAAATGATATTGATTTTATAACGAGCAGAATTCAGGAATTTACATCTGATAATCGTTCAGGAATCCCCGGAACACTCCACAGGATAAGTGCAATCAGAAACAGACAAGGGAAAGTTATTGGTCTGACTTGCAGAATCGGCAGAGTTGTTACGGGGACAATTGCTTGTATAAAAGATATTTGTTTAATGAACAAAAGTATTTTGTTCCTGGGACGTCCGGGGGTCGGTAAAACTACAAAATTAAGAGAAATTTCAAGGCTTGTTGCAGATGAACTTGCAAAGCGTGTCGTAATAGTTGATACATCAAATGAAATTGCAGGCGACGGTGACACTCCTCATCCTGCGATAGGGCATGCTAGGCGTATGCAGGTTACACAACCTCAATATCAAAAAGATATTATGATTGAAGCTGTTGAAAACCATACTCCCGAAGTTATTGTTGTTGATGAAATAGGTACGGAAGAAGAAGCTCAGGCTGCAAGAACTATTGCAGAACGCGGAGTTATGCTTATTGCTACGGCTCACGGAAACAGTTTGGAAAACCTGATTAAAAACCCTACATTATCTGATTTGGTAGGCGGTATTCAATCTGTTACTTTAGGTGACGATGAGGCTAAAAGAAGGGCTTCTCAAAAAACGGTTCTTGAAAGGGAAAAGCAGCCAACATTTGATGTCGTAATTGAAATTCTAGACAGAAACACTCTGGCGGTTTATAAAAATACTGCGGAAGCTGTTGATTATATTTTGAGGGGCTGGCCTATAAGACCTGAAATAAGAAAAGTTGATAAAAGTTATGAAAGCGAAATTCAACAGCCTGTTCAAGTGAAAGAAGAACCTGCTATTACAGATATTCCAAAAGAAATTAACAAGCTTGAACAGAAAATTCAGCCTGAATCAAATACTGATAGCCTGAAATTCAGTTTTTCAAGACAAAAATACGTTGAAGAAGTTAAAGGTTATAAGAAAATTTATCTTTATGCTGTTTCAAGAAGCATTGTTGAAAAGATTATCGAAAGGCTTAATCTTAATGCAGAGATTACTAGAAACCTTGATGATGCCGATATAGTTATTGCGCATAAAAACTTTATTAAAGGCGGAGCTAAGGTTTTAAGTACAGCAAATGATTACAGATTACAGATTTTTTATGTCAAAACAAACTCTATGGCACAAATTCAGAAAGTATTGAAAGAAGCTCTTGATATTACCGAAACTTCTGAAACTCTTTTCGGATACTATGATGCCGCAGAAAAGGCTTTAGATGAAGCAAAAGCCGCTATTAACAAAATTCTTGCAGGAGCAGAACACGTTGAATTAACTCCTCAAAACCAACAAATAAGAAAATTGCAGCATGAGCTTGTTGAACAGCATAACATGATGAGCAAGTCTGTCGGAGAAGGCGAACAAAGACACTTGAGAATTGTCGGCGGTAAAGATTTTCATAATTAAATTAAAAAGACGGTAATTAAATTTACCGTCTTTTTTATTCTGATAGAAAGAATATATTATTTACAACCTAATGTTCCTTCTTCTTCTTTGCAGTGTTTGAATTCAATTACTGCTTGAGCTGCAGCAAGTCTTGCTTGCGGAACTCTGAACGGTGAGCAGGATACATAATTCAAGCCGATTTTGTGGCAGAATTTAACAGAAGCAGGATCGCCGCCGTGTTCCCCGCAAATACCGCGTTTCAAATGAGGTCTGACTTTTAATGCTTTTTCTAAAGCAATTTTCATTAACTGACCTACACCTTCCTGATCAAGAGTTGCAAACGGGTTAGCAGGCAGAATTTTTTGTTCTACGTAGTTTTGTAAGAACTTGCCTTCCGCATCATCTCTTGAATAACCGAATGTCATTTGTGTTAAGTCATTTGTTCCGAATGAGAAGAATTCCGCATATTCTGCAATTTGGTCAGCTGTTAATGCTGCGCGAGGAATTTCAATCATTGTACCAAACATGTAATCAACACAAACTCCTTTTTCTTTCATTACATCTTCTGCAACGCGTTCTAAAAGGCATTGAACTGTTTTAAGCTCGTTAACATGACCTACAAGAGGAATCATTATTTCAGGTTTAACATTCAATCCTTCTTTTTTCAAATCGCAAGCTGCTGAGAAAATAGCTCTAACTTGCATTTCGTTAATTTCAGGATAAGTTAGTCCTAAACGGCATCCTCTTAAGCCCATCATAGGGTTAGATTCAGACATTTCTTCTACAAGGTTCAGCATTTTTTCATCATCTGCATAATCCTGTCCTAAAGCTTTTTTAGTTGCAACAGTTGCAATTAATTCGTCTTTATTAGGCAAGAATTCATGAAGCGGCGGATCCAGCAATCTGATTGTCATAGGTTTTTCGCCTAATGCTTTGAACATTGCATAGAAATCGCCGTATTGCATTGGCAATAAGTGTTCTAATGCTTCTTTTCTTGCCTCAGGAGTACCCGCAATAATCATTTTTTGAACCCAAGGTAATCTGTCAGGATCCATAAACATGTGTTCTGTACGGCAAAGACCTACACCTTCCGCACCTAATTCCAATGCTTTTGCAACATCAGCAGGTGTATCAGCGTTTGCTCTTACTCCTAACAGTTTTATTTCATTTACCCAAGTAAATAATTTTTTGAAATTGTCATCCATTACCGGAGGAACAAGATGAACTGCTCCTTCCATAACTTCTCCTGTACCGCCGTCAAGTGAGATAATATCATCTTTTTTGTAAACGGTTCCATCAGTTGTAGTAATGGTTTCATTTTTCAAGTCGATTTTTAAATCTTCAGCACCTGCTACACAAGGTTTTCCCATACCTTTAGCAACAACTGCAGCGTGGGAAGTCATTCCGCCTCTAAGTGTTAATACACCTTGAGAAGCAATCATACCGTGAATATCATCAGGACAAGTTTCAATACGAACCAAGATGACTTTTTCACCTTTGCTTCCTCGTTCAGCAGCTTCTTCTGTATCAAATACAATTTTACCGACAGCTGCACCCGGTGATGCTGCAAGACCTCTGGCAATTTGTTTTGCCTGTAATTTAGCAGCCGAATCAAAATCAGGAAGCAATACCTGATACAATTGGTTTGGATCAACTAATTCGATTGCTCTTTCTTTACTGATAATACCTTCTTCTGCCATTTCAACAGCAATTCTGACTGAAGCTTTAGCTGTTCTTTTGCCGTTACGTGTTTGAAGAATATATAATTTACCTTTTTCAATTGTAAATTCCATATCCTGAACATCTTTGTAACCTTGTTCGAGTTTTTTAGCAATATCAACATATTGTTTATATTGTTCAGGCATTTCTTTTTCCAAATCAGCAATTGGGTTAGGAGTTCTGATACCTGCAACAACGTCTTCGCCCTGAGCGTTTGTTAAATATTCGCCGTAGAATTTATTTTCACCGGTAGAAGGGTTTCTTGTAAATGAAACACCGGTAGCGCAATCATCGCCCATGTTACCGAATACCATTGTTTGAACGTTTACGGCTGTTCCATAGTTATGGTCGATTTTGTAGTGGTTTCTGTAAGCAACTGCACGAGGAATGTTCCAAGATCTAAATACTGCTTCAATAGCTTCTTGCAGCTGTATATAAGGATCTTGAGGAAATTCTTTTCCTGTTTCTTTTTTAATTAAATCTTTATAAGGTTGAATTAATGATTTCCAATCTTCTGCAGTTAATTCGGTATCAAGTTTGTAACCTTTTTCTTCTTTAATTTTATCTATGTAATCTTCAAATTTTGTTCTTTCAATATCCCAAGCAACAGAACCGAACATAGTAAGAAAACGACGATATGAATCATAACAGAATCTTGGATTATTAGTTAATTTAATCATACCTTCTACGGTTTCATCGTTCATACCAAGGTTAAGGATAGTTTCCATCATACCGGGCATTGAAAGTCTTGCACCTGAACGAACTGAAACAAGAAGCGGATTTTCAGCATCACCGAATTTTTTCTCGGCTTGTTTTTCAACTTCGCTTAAATAATATTTAACTTCATCCATTAATCCTTCAGGCATTTTATTACCGTTGTTAATGTAATCCATACAAGTTTCTGTGGTAATAGTTAATCCCGGAGGAACAGGTAGCCCCAAATTGGTCATTTCAGCAAGGTTAGCGCCTTTGCCGCCTAAAAGGTTGCGCATATCTGCGTTCCCCTCTCTGAATAACCAAACACGTTTTTCAGTCATAATTTTTCTTCTCCTTCTTAAAATTTAAATAATAACACTTTTGAAAGCATTATATCATGAACATATTATTTTTATACATAGTAATCATACTTGAAAAAATAATTTAAAATAGTTATAATAATAAAGCATCGGCTTGACCTGTAACATAGGGCTATGTATAAATATTATATACAAATGAAAGGAGCAAAAAATATGAAAAGATTTGATTTACTCGGGGGGGGGGCAGACTTTTAAGCTCCGCTCAAGCGATTTTAAAGGGTTGTAAAAAGTATAAAACCTGTTATAATGGTGATGTTACATATCACAACTATAATGGAGTTTTAATGAGAAGAAAAGTTGCTTTTACTCTGGCAGAAGTATTGATTACACTAGGCATTATCGGCGTTGTTGCAGCGCTAACTATTCCTGCTTTGGTTGCAAACCATAGAAACAAAGTTACTGAAACAAAATTGAAGAAATTTTATTCAGTTATGAATCAGGCTATAAAGCTTTCTGAAGTTGAAAACGGTGATATTGTAAACTGGCTTCCCGATGTAATTGATGAGAACAGCAGGGTTTTTGAAAATTGGTATTTAAAGTATTTAGATAAGCATATTACCTCTACTTCCAAATATCGTGATACAACAAACACTACGCACTATAATGTTGCACTGAGCGATGGCTCAGGCTTCAATGCTTACTCTCCATCATTAACGGCAGAGTCAGGTACACAAAGAGCATATTTCTTCTATTGTTTGGACTTTAAAAACTGCAAAGCAGAATCATACAACGGAAAAGATACATTTCTTTTTACTTTATGTGCCGACGGAAGATTTATAGCATCGTCTTATTGCACATCTCTTCCTTCAAGGGAAACAATATTACAGGCTTGCAAAAATGCTAATGCTTCCAAAAGACAGGCTTGTACTGCTTTAATACAATATGACGGCTGGGAAATCAAGAAAGATTACCCTTGGAGAAAATAATCATAAAGTTAAAACATTATTTTTTGAAATAGTCGCAGATTAAAGTTTTTTTGCGTGGAATAATAGCTTTAATACTATCTAAAAAAATTATTTTTTTAGAGTTTTCAAGTTCTTTTTTCAGGATGGCTTTTTCCAAAACGACTTTGTTGTATAAATCCGAGCACACGGCACTTTTGTCAACGTGCTCTTTCAATTTCGCCAGTTGAATCTCTTTTTCTCTAATGGATTGAATTAGTTCCTTTTTCACGTTATAAAGACCTCTTGAACTGTACTCTAACAGAATAATATCAATCGCAAATTTTTAAATCGACTTTTTAGTTGATTTAAGCTTGTACAGGCAATAAATCATACTCATAACCTATTTTTAGAGCTTCAATATTTAAAGGTAATAAATGTTTCTTATTAGGCGGAACCACTGCTTCCATAGCTTTTATTACAGATTCGGTTGAAACTAATTTGCTTGCTTTCGATAAAATTCCTAATGCAAGTATATTAGCCATTTTGATGTTGCCTACATTTTCTGCAAGTTTTGTAATTGGTGCAAATACATAGTTTATATCAGTTCTGGGTTTAACTTCTTTTGTAAGAGTTGAGTTTGCAATCATCCAGCCGCCTTTTTTAATTTTTGGTAAAAATCTATCAAAAGATGCCTGATTTAATGCAATAACAAAATCAGCATCAGATTTATTAACAGAGCTGACTTCTTCATCACTCATTACTATTTCACAATTAACAGTACCACCGCGCATTTCTGCACCATAGCTCGGATACCAGGTTACATTTTTGTCGTCAAACATGAAAGCATTTGCCAAAACCTCTCCTGCAAGCAATACGCCCTGACCGCCAAATCCTGCTATTATAATATTCTTTTCCATTTTTAATCCCTCGTGTATATTTTTATTTTGTTTGTTCTGCTGTTACGTCTTTGTAGATGCCCGGTTTAAATACCTGCATCATTTCATTTCTTACTCTTTCATGAGCTTTTTCAGGTGACATTTTCCAGTTTGTAGGACAAGTTGAAAGTATTTCAACAAAGCCGAAACCAAGACCGTGAATTTGAGCTTCAAAAGCTTTTTTAATAGCCTGTTTGGCTTTTCTTATATTTGCAACAGAATCAAGAGAAACTCTTGCCGAAAAAGCGGTTCCGTCGCAAAGTGCAACGTGTTCTGCTATTTTAATAGGATAGCCGTAATAATCTGCATTTCTTCCTGTTGGAGAAGTTGTTGTAATTTGTCCCAAAAGAGTTGTTGGTCCAAGCTGTCCGCCTGTCATACCGTATGTAGTATTATTTATACATATTGTGCTTATATTTTCACCGCGCAAAGCTGCGTGAAGACTTTCTGCCAAACCGATTGATGCAAAATCTCCATCTCCCTGATAAGTGAAAACAAATTTTTCAGGTCTTGCTCTTTTAATTCCTGTTGCTTCTGCAAGCGCTCTGCCATGAGGTGCTTCAAGAGAATCAACTTCCATAAAATCATATAATGTAACAGAACAACCGATAGATGCAGTTAAAATTGCATTATCTCTAACGCCAAGTTCATCAAGAACTTCTGCTACAAGTCTTACTGCAACTCCGTGATCGCATCCGGGACAAAATGAAAATTTTATATCTTCTTTTAATGATTCGGGTAATTTAAAAACTTGTGTTGCCATTATACCAGCCCTTCTATTTTCTTAACTATATCTTCAACGCTCGGAGGAGCTCCGACAGGTTTGTTAAAGAGTTCTACATGGCAGTTTCCGTTAACGGCAAGTCTTACATCGTTAACCATTTGTCCCATATTTACTTCTACCACAACAAACTTTTTAGCTGTCTGTGAAAGTTCAGCGTATCTTTTATGCGGGAACGGGAATAAAGTTATTGGTCTGAAGAAACCTGCTTTTATTCCTTTTTCTCTGCAAATTTTCATTGCAGTTTTAACATTTCTTGAGGTGCTTCCAAAACTTGTTAAAATAATATCAGCATCATCAGTATTAATTTCTTCCCATTCGGTTTCATTTTCTTCAATTTGTTTATATTTGTCATATAGCTTTTCAAGGAATACACACTGATTATCAGCAAGAGGTGAATAAGATCTGATTTTTCTTGCAGGTCTTCCTTTTGCCCCTGTTAAAGCCCAATCTGAATTATCAATTTCAGGGTACGGATATTCATAAAATTCAACAGGTTCCATCATTTGTCCTAAAAGTCCGTCAGCCAATAGAACAGTTGGATTTTTATATTTGTGTGCAAGATAAAATGCTTTGTATGTTAAATCAACGCATTCCTGAACGGTTGAAGGCGCCAAAACTATCAATTTGTAATCTCCATTTCCGCCGCCTTTAGTTGCCTGAAAATAATCACCTTGAGAAGGGAAAATGTTTCCTAATCCGGGACCGCCTCTCATTACGCTCACCAATACAACCGGAAGCTGATCGGAAGCTGCATAAGACAAACCTTCCTGCATTAAAGCAACAGCGCAAGATGAAGATGATGTCATCGCTTTTGCACCTGTTGAGCATGCTCCTATTACCATATTAATAGCGGCAACTTCACTTTCTGCAGATACATATCCGCGTTTAAGCTCTTGCATTTTACCGCTCATAAATTCTCCGATTTCACTTTGCGGAGTAATAGGGTAACCGAAGTAGCATTCACATCCTGCAAGCACTGCTGCATTTGCGATGGCATAGTTACCTTTTGTTAATATTTTTTTACCTTTTAAACATTCAACCATTTTTTTATCCTTTGCGTAAGTCCCAGTTAGACTTATTTTATCTTTGTCAGGAACTACGTTTCCCTTTTTATCCTTTGTAAACTTCTGTTATTGCCAAATCCGGACATCTTACAGCACACATTGCACATCCTAAACATTCATTGTTCGGATCTTCAAATACAACTGTATGGCTACCGAGATTATTTGTTTCGGTGCTTATTTTAAGCAGCTTTTTAGGGCATTCGTTAATGCATAAGTAGCATGCTTTGCATTTGTTTTTGTCTATAACTATATGACTCATTCTCACCTCTAATTTTTCATGTCTAGGCAATATTATACCACTTAATCAAAAAACAATACACTTTATCTTTACATTTGTAATATTAAACGTTAATAGTTTGCATAACTTTCTATTATTCTGTTAATATATTCTTTAGAGGGATATATATTTTTAGGAAAGAGAAAAAATGGCACTAACTGTGGATGAAATTGCTGAAATTTTAAATGCAATGAGAGTTGAAAATGAACATAATGTCAACGGGTTTGAAAAAGCTTTAACTGGAATAAACAATAAATTGGAAATGTTGGCTGATGACAATGAAGCCACCGATTTAATTAAGGTTTATATTTCCGAGTTAAGAAAATCAGTAGAAGACAAACACAATACAGCTGTTGCCAGATTTAACAATCTCGAAAACTCTTTTAAAAATATTATCTCATCTCAAAATAATTTGGCTAAAACTTCTGAAATAAAAGATTTATTTCAGGTTTTAAGTACAAATGTCAGTGCTTTTTCCGAAGAAATTTCCGAACAAAAAAATACACTTGATAAGCTTGATGAAAAGCTTGAAAATATTAGTTCAGACACTTCTGATAAAGATGAAATTACATCGCTTATTGATTCTGTAAAAACAGATTTGGCTGCATTAAATAATTCATTTGAAAATTCTTTTTCAAGAATAAATTCTAACCTTTCTAATGCGGTAAATACTCTTGAGAATATTGACTTTTCAGAATATGCAAATGAAATAAAAAATGACTTAAGTAATCTTTCCGCTCAAGTTATGTCTATCCCTTCTCAAATTTCTTTTGCAGGTTTGGAAAACAAAATATCTGATTTTCAGGGGATTTTAGATTCTTTAAGAGAGGTTATTTCAGATTCTTCTGCGCAGAGTACAGGAGTTATCGGAGAGAAGTTCAACAGACTGGAAGCATCTTTTGAAAATATTGTTACCGATTCTGATTTTGCAGGGTTTAAAAAGGATTTGGCGGATTTTGTCCAAAAGATTATCGACAATTCAACTGCTTTAAATTCTGAATTGAACTATACAACTGACAGAATTGAACATATTCTCTCAACTGTAAATTCAATGGATTTCAGAGAGGATTTTGAGTCTGTAACAGATAAGATTGCCGAATTAAAAAGTATAGTAAATGAAAATTTAAGCGAGTTCGGACAGGTTAAATCTTTAATCACAGAAGCTTCAGATAATAATATAAAAAGAGTTGAACAGCTTGAAAATTCTCTTGCAAATATTGTAAATGAAGACGATTTTATTACTTTTAAACGTGATTTAGGCGATTTGGTAGAAAAAATTGTAAGCAACTCTACTGCTTTAAACTCTGAATTAAATTACAGCGTGCAAAAAATTGAGAATGTTCTTGATGCTGTAAACGGAATGTCTTTTGAATCTGATTTTAATGCTTTGTCGTCTGAAATTGATAATCTTAAAGCACTTGTTAATGTTTTCTCAACTGAGAATAAAGATAAATTAATATCCCTCCAAAATGATTTGTCAGATATAGTAAGTGAAAATGATTTCAATGATTTTAAAGATGAATTAAAAGCGCTTATAGACAAAGTCCTTGATTCTTCAACTGTTCATACCTCAGAATTATCTTTCCAAACCTCTAAGCTTGAAGATATTTTGACTTCAGTTAATTCAATCAGTTTTGACGGAGATTTTGGCAGTCTGAAAGAAGATATTCAGGAATTAAAAAATATTTTAAGCGGTGAGGCACAAAAAAATGAATTCCAGTTCGAAAGATTGGAGAGTGCTCTTTCAACTATTGTTACTGATTCTGATTTCGCAGGTTTCAAAGCAGATTTAGCTGATTTTGTTCAAAAAATTATTGACAATTCAACAGCTTTAAATTCCGAATTGAATTACACGACAGAAAGAATAGAAAATATTCTTACTACTGTGAAAACTCTTGATTTTAGAGATGACTTTGAAAATGTAATTGTTAAAATCAATGATATAAAAGAGGTTTTTGAAGACGGTTCAAAGGTTAATTATTCTAATCTTTCAAGAGAAATTTCCGAAATGTCAGAGCGTATGCAGGAAAGTTTTGTGCAGTTGAATGATTCTGAAAAAGAAACTTTTGCATCTTTAAAAGATGAATTGTCTGTAATTGTTGAAAATATACACAGCATTATTGAAGCAAGCCCTCAAAAATCTATTGATGAATTAACAGGAATTACTGCTCAAATTTCAGATACGGTTAACGGTTTAAAAACTTCTGTTGCAAATAATCTTGAAGGAAGTCTTGACGAGCTGAAAAGTACTTTAAATTCTGTTATTTCTAATTTACAGATTGTTAAAGATGATATTGTGAGCCAAAATGAAAATTCTAACGAAGCTGTTAATAATAATTTTTCAGGTATTGAAAATCAGTTAAATTCAATTGTAATAGATTTGGGAAATTTAAGGGCGGATATATCAGAAAGTAACACTCTTGAACCTGCTCAACTTGTTGATGCTCTTGAAAAAACTTCCAATGATATTTCTGATTTGATAGCTTCTTATAACGAAAACTCAAATTCAAATTACGATGCAATAAAAGATTATGCTGAAGAATTGATTTCAAGCGTAAATAATCTTCAGACAGAATTCAACGTAATAGCATCAAACAATGCATCAAAAATTATTACCAATATTGAAAATGTATCTTTAAATATTAATGCGTTAAGAGAAGAATTCAAGCAGACAGTTGCGGCAGATTTGGAAAATTCTTCTAAGATTTATGAAAATATAGATACGGTTTCTCAAAAAGTTGATACTTTATATGATAACCTTTCTGACAGTGCTTACGAAAACTTCAATGTTTTAAAGGAACTTATAGAACAATTATCTGTTGATATTGCCGGTACTCAAAACGCACTTTCAGAGGAAAGCAAACTTAATGATGAACAAAAGCTTGATGAAATTAAAAAGCTTTCTGATGCAATCAAAAATATTGAGAATATTATAAATGCTAACAATGGAAAAGTTGAAGCTGTTTTAATGAATAATGTTCAGGAAGTAAAAGATTATATAGCAGAAGTCAGCAATTCTTTATATGAGTCGCAGTCAGGTTCTGAAACTAAGGTTATAGAAAAATTAGGAGCACTTGAAACAGTTACCCATAATTTCGAAGCCTCTTTTGCCGCAATAAAAATGAGTGTCGATAATGTGCTAAACAGTATTGTTGAATTGGATTCCACTGAACAAAACGATATTATTAAAAATGAATTAAATAAAATAAATAATTCATCTAATAATATTATTTCAGCGATAGATATTTTTAATTCTAAAAGCGACAATTTGTCAGCAATGATTTCTGATTTAACTCAGTTAATCAACTCAAAAGATGAATATACTGCCGTATCTCACAAAATTGATGGAGTATCTCAAGTTATTGAAACGTTAAAAGACTTAGTTTCTTCCTCCTCATCAGATGCTGCTAATAATATTTTAGACAGATTGAATAATGTAGAAGAAAATATTTCTAAAATCGTGACTTATGATGAATTATCTGTATTTAAAGGAGAGCTGGCAGGACTTATTCAAAGAATTATTGATAATACAGGTGTCCTCAACCTGAATTCCGATGCAAATAAGGAATTAATAGCAGAACTCGGCAACAAGATTGATTCTATAAATTTCGAATCTGATTTCGAAAGAATTTCTGATAAGATTAATGAAATTGCCATATCTTTTGATAATACTTCAAAATTAAATTATGGAAATCTCGTAAGTGCAATTAATGAAGTAAAAGGTGAAATTATTGAAAGAGATAATTACTCAAATATTGCCTGGAAATTAGATAGTTTCACAGAAGTATTTGATACTTTGAAAAATCTTATCTCATCAGGGGCAGAAAGTTCTTCAAATCAGCCTGTTCTTGAGGAGTTGAAAGAATTTGAAAATTCGTTTGAAAAAATTATTACTAACGATGATTTCGTTGTATTTAAAGATGAGTTTGCATCATATATTCAAAGGCTCATTGATAACATCAGTGTTTTAAATATCGATATCGCCGGAAATAAAGAACTTATTTCACAGGTTCTTGCACAAGTTACTTCTGTTGATTATTCTTCTGATTTTGAACAGATTGGAGAAAAAATTAATCAGGCATCAGAAACTTTGTCCGAAAAGATTAGCAGTGTTTCTGATATCGTTGCTTCAGTGAAGGATGTGATTGTTTCTTCAACAGATGAAAATTATGGGAAAATAAGTTCTCAGTTCGAAGTTTTTGAAGAAAATATTTCAAAAATTATGACATCTGAGGATTTTTCAAACTTTAAAACGGAGTTTTCAGACTTCATTCAAAGAATTCTTGATAATTCCAATATATTAAACATCAACTCAACCGAAAATAAATTCAAAATTTCGCAAATCTTAGAAAGATTTAACTCAATTGACTACTCCGGTGATTTAGAAAATATAGCCGAGAGAATAACTGCAATTAAGGATTCTTTCGAAAATAATTCAAAAATGAATTATGATAATCTTGTAAATGAAATAAATAATTTGAATGAACAAATTCAAACAAGTATTTCTAACCTTGACGGTTCAAGAAAAGAAGCATATGAATCGTTGAAGACAAGAATTGATGATTTGACTTACAACATTCAGTTTATAAGAGATAACACAACTCAAAGACATGAAGAAATTTTGAATAAAATATCTTCTGAGCTTTCTGCTGTTGTTGAAGAACTTCAAGAAAATCTTACTTCTGATGTAAGAACAAATTTTGCTGATATTCAGGTTTCTGTTGCAAATATGCTGAGCGAGCTTCATGAAATCAAAAATGATATAGAATCCAAGACTGATGCAAATGCGTTTAATATTTCTGCAGGTTTTGATGTTGTTAAAATATCTATGGAAAACCTCTTATCTGCATTCAACGGGTTAAACGAAACTTGTTCAAATACGGCTTCAGAAAATGCAGGAAATATTTTAGAAAATATAAATGAAATTTCTGCAAAAGTTGATGATTTAAAACAAGGAATTAATCAGGCTTCAGAAGATTATTGTGAACGTATTTTAACAAATATCAGCGATGTTTCCGAAAAAATAGATGCAGTGAGTGCGAACGTTTCTCAAGATGTTGCTGATAATTTAAGTGCGTTAAAAGAAATGTTTATTTCGCTTTCCGACGGCTTGCAATCTTCTCAGTCTGAATATGTTCAGCACGTAAAAGACGGTCATGAATTGCAAATGACCGAATTGCAAAATATAACTGGAAATGTTCAAAACTTCAGGGCGCATGTTGATGAAGTTATTGAAAGTCTAAGAAATTATATTGCCGAATTAAACCTTGCGTCTAAATCTTCTAAATCTTTGAGCGACAGCAAATTTTCAGAAAAACTTTTAGATTTGGAATCAGCCTTAACAAGCGGTGCTGATATTTATTCTGAAAAAATGGAAACATTGCAAGGCAAGCTTTCTGAATATGTTCAAAATGTTGAAGCACGTTCTTTGGAAACAGAAGCTAAATTGGATGTTTCTTTGACAGAAATGTCAAGTGTAAAAGATGAACTGGCATCAATAAATGATATTATTAAAGCGTCTAAAATATCGGCTGATGATAATTTCTCAGAAACAATTTCTGTAATAGATTCATCAATCGAAAATATTATGATTAATATTTCAGGAATTACAGATTCTGTATTAAACGGGGTTAATTCTTCTTTGAAAGATAATATAGATGCCGTTGATGAAAAGTTTGAAAGTCTTTTAAGCTCTATTGAAGATGCGAAAAAGTCAAATGCTGATTCTAACATTGCTTTGATTTCTGATTTGGAAGAAAAAATTGCTGCGTTAAAACAAGAAATAGGTCTTGTAAATACTGACATTGCAGAGGCAATTCAAACCAAAGCAGAAGAAATTACAAGAACATTCGAACCATTGAAAACTGAAATGGAAGAATTTTTAGGATTTGATTTTAATACAATTCTTGAAAATTTGAAATCTCAAATTGAACAATCTTTTGTTAATTTCAGTGTTGATGTTAACGGTGAATTTGCGGCAAATTCAGAAGCTGTTTCAAGACTTGAACAGGCTTATAAAGAAACTTTTAACAGAATTTCCGCGATAGAAGAATGTGTAAGTGATAAAATCATAAATAACATTGAACTTCTTAATCTTACTGTCGAAACAAATGCACGTGATATTAAAAATGTTTTTGAAGAAAAGCTTGATGAATATATAGGTGATTTAAAAAGTCATATTGATGAAAGCTTAAATGATACCGATGCTAAAACATTAAATTCTATTGATAATCTTAAAGATGAGTTATCTGTAAAACTTGATGCAATGCTCACAGAACAAAGTATTATAAATGCACAGAATAATGAAATTAGTGCGAATGTTTCAACTTTTGGCGATGATATAAAAAATTATGTTCAGACAGCTTGCGAGAACACAATTGATAAATACAGTCCTGTTCAGGCAAAAGAGTCACTTGAAACACTGCATCAAAAGTTCGATATGCTTGTTGCTTCAACAGACAATGAAGAAGTAATAAGTTCAATTGAAGATTTTAAAGAACAGGTTGAAAATCATAAGAAAAATCTTATTGAAATTATTAATGGACTTTCATCTAAGGTAGATGTTATAGCTGAAGATGACTCAATAAAAGCATCTATTGATGAAATTACCGATAAGATTAATGAAATATCAGACGATGATACGTTAAATTCATCATTGCAAATGCTATCGGAAAAAGTTGACGTTATTGCAACAGATACTTCATTGGAAGAATTGCAGGATACTTTAAATGATGCTATAAATGCTTTAAATGAAAAAATTGATATTATTGCATCTGATTCTGGGGTTGAAGAACTTCATGAAAAATTCGATGAATTTTCAGAAAACGAAGATAAGGTTGCAGAAATGCTTGCTGTTCTTCATGAAAAAGTTGATGTACTTGCACTTGACGGGGCAGAATTTGACCTTGAAGAAGAAATTGATGATATTAAAAATCTTATTTTTGAGCAAAGAAAATATTTTGATGCCGCTTCAGGTGAAAAAGCTGCTGCAATTGACCAATATTTAAGAGATTTGCTTATTAAAATTGACAATGTGGACTTGGAAAAAAATTCCGAAGACATTAAAGAATCAATAATGACTGCAATTCTTTCTTTAACTGACCAGATTTCATTTGTTGAAGAAACAGAAGAAATCAAAGATTTCGTTGAAGAAAAGACTGATGAAATTAACCAGCATTTACTTGAAGTAAGAAACCAGTTAAAACAAATTGCAAGCTCTGGTGATGATGATTACTCGTACACTCTGCAAGATGTGGAAACAGATATTGCAAAATTGAGAATTGCTTTAAGCGAAGTTTCTCCGACAGGTGAAAATTTCGGTTCACTTTCTCAAAATATTAATAAAATTGTCAAGTCTGTTGAAGGTTTGGAAAATACTCTTACTCAGGATCAGGTATTTGAATTAAAAACAGATATTGAAAAGTTGAATGAAGATATCCTAAGTTTGAGTTCAAGAACAAATAAACTGCTTTTGACATCTGATGATTCATATAAGTCATTAAGAGATGGTTTGGATACTTTCAGTAATCTGGTTTACAAGCTCGATGAGAGAATTAATAACTTTGGCAATACTCAGGTAAGTGAAAGACTTGACCATAAACTGGATAAACTCACATCACTTATGAATTCTTCATTAAATGCGGACAAAGTTTTCCATCAGGTAATGATGTATCTTGGAGAATGGATTGATTCTACAACCGAAAATATTTCAAGTATTTCAGAAAAAACATCTGAAATTAACGGTATAAAAGAAACAATTCAGGAGCTGAAAGATGCACTGCCTGATAAAACAGAAGTGCTTGAGGAACTTGAAAACAGATTTGAACAGCAAGAACTTAGAATTGACAGATTAGAAATGAAATTAGAGAAAATTTTATCGACACTTGAAGAAAAAGATGATATGGTGTTAAATAGAAAAGTGGATAAAATTGAAAAAATGTTATCCAGACTTGGTACAAATATAGAAAAGCTGGCTTCATATGTTGATGAAGAATAATTTAATCTCTGATTTGAAAAAAAGTTTATCCTCTGAAAATGTCTTAACAGATTTGGAAGAAAGATATGCGTATGCTCAGGATGCAACAAATATCAGACAAATAAAGAAATTGCCTGATGCTGTTGTTTTTGTGGAAAATAAAGAGCAGGTGCAGAAAGTAGTAAAACTTGCAAATAAGTATAAAGTTCCTGTTATTTGCAGAGGGGCAGGGACAAATGTTGTCGGTTCGTGCACGGTTGAACATGGCGGAATTATTCTCAATTTTTCAAAGATGAATAAAATTCTTGAAATTAACAGGGAAAATATGACTGTTACTGTTGAACCCGGTGTTGTTCTGGGTGTTTTACAGGCAGAGGTTGAAAAATCAGGGTTGTTTTACCCGCCTGATCCTTCCAATCTTGCTGTTTCTACTATCGGAGGCAGTATTGCCCAGTCTTCGGGAGGTGCTAAGTCTTTTAAATACGGTACAACTAAGGATTATGTACTTGATTTGTCAGTAGTTATGGCTGACGGCGAGATTTTAAAAACAGGCGCCAAAACTATTAAAAATGCAACAGGATATAATTTAAATACTTTGTTTGTTGGCTCTGAAGGTACTTTAGGTATTGTTGTTGAGGCTGTATTAAAACTAATTCCTAAGCCGCAGAGTAAAAAAGTTTTAATGGCATATTTTGATACTGTTAAAGATGCTGTTGCGGCAGTCAACTCTATAATTGAGCAGAGAATTTATCCTGCGACAATTGATTTTATGGATAGGAATGCAATTCAAACCGTTGAAAAGTTTTATCCTGCAAATCTTTTAACAGAAAAAGAAGCTGCGCTTATTATTGAAATTGACGGCTTTGAATGTTCAATGGATTATCAGGAGAATATTATAAAAGGAGTTTTAAATTACTGTAACGCATCTGCTATACAGGCTTCACACAATGATGATGAGTATAATAAAATCTGGACTGCACGAC